>JBIKUY010000199.1:0-4565 GCA_044347355.1 Prochlorococcaceae cyanobacterium
AATCCCCCCAGGGCTCTCGTAATAGCAATCATGCGAGAACGACAGAACAAACGGATCATTCAATATTGCTGACAACTCAGCCTGTTCAGCATATTTCCCGCTCTCCAAGGGTTTCAGCCAATATAGGGATTCTTCGTAGAGATCCTTGGGCAGATTTTGTTGATTACTTACAAGAGACGAGAACCGTGATCCATGCTCTGTTGCCACTCTTCCTTCCTTCTTCCCAGCTGCCAGATAATGGAAAAAAGGGCAACATCCAGAAAGAGCGATATCTGGGCTATTGCTTAGGTAGAATGATGTGTTGAACCAAGGCGTTGGATTAATGCCTATCTTAAAGCCTGTCTTTTGGTAATGCTGGTAGCACTCAACGGCAGAGGCTGGCATATCGACAGATTCAGGTCTTTTCTTGAGGAGTTGCTTGCAATAAAATGAGGGTTTAATGTGCTCTGCGCACGTCTCAATCTGATAGTTAATGCCATCGTTAATAGAAGACAAAAGAGCTTCCGCTCTTTTTATCAGATCTGGAGGGCCCAGCTTCTCTAGAAATATCAGTTGGCATACATGCAAGGAAGATGGCAGCTGATACTGATCAAAGAGGCATTTGGCAATCAAATACTGGGCCCATGCTTTGATGTGTTGCGTTTCAGCTTTGGCAAGTTTTAGCAATATTTTCTTTGATTCATTGAATGCTCCTTTATCGGCAAGCCCATGAGCTTTTTGAAGTTGTTGCTCGAGGGAGTATTCGTCTTCATTTATCTCAAGCTCCTGGGCTGCTGCAGTACTATTTTTGGTTATAATCTTTATTTCTCTATCTAGAACATTGGCAGATCGTCGGTTCGTTTCATTTTCTACGCCAGCTACCGATGCTGGCGGGATTCTCGAGAATGCTCGTTTGAAGTTGAGCGAGCTCAGCTTGGGCTGGGGGCGTCATTGAGTAAACAGAGTATGAGGTGGCTGGTCGCATGCCGCTGCCCCTTGAAATGATGTTGCCACAGCTAAATACTATTCATTTACTGGGAAACAGCCTTTTGGGCTTACAGAGGGATGAGGGTGCTCATGATGGACGGGTAGATGCCCGGATGTTTACGAGACTTCAATTTGCGCATGAATGTCGTGTGCATGAACTGATTGAGCTTAAATTGTAGTGTAACTTGCGATTTTGCGCTCCATCGCTAGTTTTGCCACGTCCGCAGGTAAAGGCTGCCAAAGGGCTTCTAGTTCCAGCTCCGCTTCGGCCTCCATCTGTTGTAGATGCTCCTCAGCAACATCCAATACCACCCCTGGATCTGCTGTCGCCGCCAATACCACTCCCCCAGGCAAGACCATCGTATGGGGGTTCAGGCCCCGCACCGGGAGCACCTGCTCTTGATCCGGCAAGGTCTGCGCTGCTGGCCACTGCCAAATCAGCGTGCCCGTAGCGCTGCGGAGCCGAAGATCCAGCACCGACACCATTGCCGGCTCCTCCGCCAGGTCCAGCCGCAGCAAGCGGGGGCGCCCGGCGCCCGCAGGTAGCTGAAACACCACCCTGGCGCGGCCGCGCTCCACCATCACCGAGCGGCGTTGTGATGCCGCTTCCGAAAAGCCCCCGCCTGCCTCCGGCTCCCAGAACAACTGCAGCTGCACCCGCCGTGAGCCTTGCTCCAGCAGGGCCTGCAGCTTCTCCTGCACCACCGCCTGGGCGCGATCCAGCAGCTGCCGCTGCTGTTCGGCCGCTGGATCCACTAGGGCCGCATACACCGCGTTGGCCCACTGCAGCAGGGTTTTGGTGTCTCCCTTGGGATCCAGCCCCCCTGAGCTGCGCTGATGGTGGTTGAGGCCAGGCCGGATCCACTCGCCCAGCAGTTCAGCCGATGGCCTTGTGATCGGCAGCCCAGCCAGCTGCTGGCAGCGCTGCACCGCCGCAGCTGGGTCCTGCAGCAGCTGCTCGTAGCTCAGCACCAGCCGCGGCAGCTGGCGTGTGGCCCGCTCCGCCTCCAGGGTGTGCGACAGCCACAGCAGCAGGGCCCGATCCAGCGGCAGCTGATCACGGCTCACCAGCGAAGCTGCCACCGCCTCTGGTTGCCGCACCGCCAGCACTACGGCCAACTGAAAAGGACGTTGCGCAAACAGTGTCGTCCAGAGCGGCAGCAGCCGGCATTGGCGCGGATCCTTGATCAGCGCCACCGCCTGCGAATCGGCAGTCGGAAAATCCGCAACCAGGGCCTTCTCCAGATCAGCCAGGGCCGCATCGGCGTTCTGGGGTTGCCAGGGAAGCACCGGCAGCAAGGGGTCTTCCCAGCTGCTCTGGGCCCCCTCCAGCAGGCTGATGTGGAACGCCCGGATCTGCCGGGGTTCCCAATACCCCGTGGGGTTGTGGGCGTCGCCGCCGTCGGCTTCCAGGGGCGCCTGAAAGCCCTGCTGGCAGAGCAGGCCCGCCAGTGCCGAAGTGCCGGAGCGGTGCATGCCCAGCACCAGCAGCACCCGCCGCAGGGGCCCGGGAGGTTCCGGCTCCGCCGGGCCAGGGATCCCCACCAGCTCCAGCACCTGGCGCAGGTTGGCCATCACCGCCTGCCGCTGGGCAGCGGCCACCGCACCAGCGCTGGCACCCTCGCGCTGGGCCTGCGCAAACGCCAGGGCAGCCTGCTGCTGCTGTTTGCCAGCTTGTGGGCCTGGTTGAAGCGTGTGCAGCAGGGCGCTGCCATAGCGCAACCACTCAGCAGCGTCGTGGCTCTCCAGCCGGTGGGCGTCGATCACCGCCTGCCAGTCGCCGCGCTCGAAAGCGTCCTGGGTCATCGCGCTGACGGGTGCAGCTCAGTTGAGCACGCTACGGGCGGCGGCGACACAGGGCGCCAAGACTGGATCCCACGAACCAGTGGAACCGCAGATGCACCGATAAGCAGTACGTACGTACTATGAGCTGATTAGCGCTGGAGGGTTTGGTCGTGCCATGTGGCTGTTTTGCGCAGGCTGGTGAACCTTGAAAACCGATCACTGGTTCTATGGGCTGTTCCAGAGCGCGCCGGATCTGATCGCCTTGCTGTTGCCGCAGGGCGCCTCTATAGCTCCGGCGCTTGGCCCCGATGCTCCGGGCGATGCGCTCTACCGCTTTGAGGCGACAGAGCTCAAAGCGGCGAACCATCGCCTTGATGGGGCGTTTTGGCCCAGAAGCGGCGAGGCCGGCACGCCGGAGCAGCCGGTGGTGCTGTTGGAAGTACAGATGCATGCCAAGCCGGGGTTCAAGCACCGGCTGGCTGCCCAAACCGCTCGCTTTCTCCAGCTCAACCCCCAGGTGCTGCATCTGGCCGTGGTCGTGGTGGTGCCGCACCGGCGCCTCAGGCTCGGCCCCGCCCTTTTGCCGCAGCAGCTGCAGGCGTTTGTGGATGGCGTGGTCTGGCTGAGCCTGAAGGAATTGGGCCAGCAGGCTGATCTCGATCCATGGCTCACCCTGTTCACGCTGCCAGTGCAGCCAGAAGCGGAGCTCAAGCGCAGCACCCAGCAAGTTCTGGAGCGCCACCCGGAACTGGTTTCTGCCGTTCTCACTAGGCTGCTTCAGCGGCTTCCCACACTCACCACCGAGGAACTCCTGGTGTTCGCCGGCATTCCCACCGACCAACTACTCCACACCCGCGCCGCCCAGGACCTTCTGGATCGGGGCCGGCAGGAAGGTGAAGTCCAAGGCGAGGCCCGTGGCCGTGCCGCCGAGGCGACGGCCTTTACCCTGCGCCTGCTGAATCGCCGCTGCGGCCCCCTCAGCGAGGCCACCACAGCCCTCATCCATGCCCTGCCGCTGGGAGTCGCTGGCTGAGGCACTGCTCGATTTCAGCGGCCCCGCCGACCTGGCGGACTGGTTGGCCGATCACGTCGGCTGAAGCGCAGGCCCCAGCCCGCCCTACACAGCAGCAGCTTGACCAACGTGGCAGCCACCGCTCGGTTGCCGCCTGCTGCCCTTACCCTGATGAAGGCGCCGCCCCGTGACCATGACGCCTGCCACGTCGCCGCAAAGGCCCGTCGCCCGAGCCGGGCATGTCCTGGCGCCACTGCTGCTGCCGGATGAATTGCAGCTCACAGCCGAGCAGTTTCGGGCAGTTTGCCAGGCCAACCCCGACGCAGTGTTGGAGCTCGATGCCAGCGGCCACGTGATCCACATGCCCCCCACAGGCAGCGAAACAGGCGCTCGCAACAGCACGTTGCTAATCCTGCTGGGCCTGGCCGTTCGCGCATCTGGGCTGCCGCTGAAGTTGTTCGATGGCTCGGTGCTCAGCCCTGATGCCTCCCTGCTGCGACAAGAACGCTGGGAGGCCCTCACACCAGAAGAGCGCCGCGGCTTTGCGCCCCTTTGCCCCGATCTGGTGGTGGAGCTGGCCTGCCCCAGCGACCTGGGGCCGCGTGGCCTCACAGCCCTGCGCCGCAAGATGGCCGCCTACCAGGCCAATGGCGCCCAACTGGGCTGGCTGCTGATTCCCGAGCAACAGGCGGTGGAGGTGTGGCCCGCCCGCGGCGGTGGTGATCCCCAGCGCATCGATGCAGCCACCAGCCTCGCTGCAAGCTCCCTCTTTCCCGGTCTGCAGATCGATCTGCTGGAGATC
>JBIKUY010000255.1:0-3882 GCA_044347355.1 Prochlorococcaceae cyanobacterium
ACCAGCCCACCCAACAGAGCACTGCCAAGTCTTGGGCCCGCCTGATTGGCGGTTAGGCCCTTGCCCCGCCGTGGTGGGTTGCCACAGGAGGCAACCAGATCCTGGAGGTAGGCACCGATGCGCCGCGCCACCTGCCTGTCCAGCTTGCGCAGTTCTCTGGCAGCTGCGGGGGTGACCTCAATCCTCCAGGCCAAGATCCTCCATCAACGCTGTCCGAGGGATGGAGGCTTCGCCAGAACGACGGTGCGAATCAAGGGAGGCAGCTCCCAGGTAGGCGTCCTCCAGGTCATCGAGGCCCTGCTCGATCAGCTCGCGGAGGTAAAAAATCCTTGCTTCGGCCGGTGACCCGAGCGAGTCTCTCCAGTCGTGCCTCCACAGCTGGGTCCATGCGGACGGAGGTGGGCTTGCGCCCCCGTGAATCGCTGTAGTCAGCATGGACAGTGCTGGTTGGGCTGCAGTTGATGAGCGCTAACCCAGCTGGCAGGCAGGCCGCCGCAGCCACGTCGGGCGTTTCTCCACGGCGTGGAGTGGCCGAGCCTGGAGGAGCTCAGGCGGTAGCGGGCCTTCAACGATCTGCAACCAGAAAACTTCCGCTGCAGTCCGGCTCCAGATCCACCAGTACCGTCATCAGCCTTCGTTGATCGCCCGCATGGGCCGGCTGCACGAAAGGTGCACTACTCAGGCAGAGCACCACCACGCGTTGTGGCGATAGCGCGGAGCACGGCACCACAAGAGCATTCAGGCCAGTCTGAAGCACCTGGCTAAGCACGGCCCCGGCAGAGTCCAGCTGAATCAACACTGTGGGATCTCTCACCTGTAGCCCTTGCTCCGGCAAGTAGAGCTCCAGACGCAGGCCGTCGGCACGCTCCCCGTCTCCCTGCAGCTGAATCACCAATCGGCTCTGGGTCTCCAACCAGCCATCCGCATGCAGCCCGCTGGAGCTCGCCAGGATGCGCAGATTGTCCCGGTCCCAGCCCGGCAACGCCGGCAGACGCATCGCGTCCGGGTGCGGCGGCAGCTCAGTGGGCCTCGCCACCAGCGGCCACTGCGGCCTGGCCAGCTGCAGCCGCATGGCCAACCCCCCGGCCGCGCCCTCGAGCGCTCCCACCAGCACCACCTCCGGCCCACCCGCCTCCGGCAACTGCTCCAGCAGCCAGCGCTCCAGATCCCGCCATCCCAGCGGCAGGCCCAGCACATCCACCTGTGGGCTCTGCCCCAGCGCCAGCACCCCATAGCCCTGCTGCCGGCAGGTGATGATCGCCTCAGCCGTGGGTTGCAGCAGCAACGCCAGCGGCCGGCCCAGCAACTGCCGATCCGCCGCCAGCAGCCAGGGATATCCCGCCGGCGGTTGCTCCGTATCGAGCGTGAACTGCCACTGCTGCTTGAGCTGCTCCAAGTTGCGCACCTGATGGGCTTTCAGGCCCTGCTCCGTGCTGCGCGAGTGGCTTAGGCCCTCCAGGTGCAACAGCCGCGCCGCCGGCTGCACCCACACTGCTTGCCCTGCCTTGCGCACCCGCAGGCAGAGGTCTGTGTCTTCCGCGTAGGCCGGCCGGTAGCGCGGATCAAAGCCCTCCAGCTCAATCCACAGCTGCCGCCGGATCGCCAGGGCGCAGCCACTCACGGTGTCGCACTGGCGCTCGTAGGCCAGGGCAAAGCCGTCCTCCGGCGGTGCATTGCGGCCGTGGTTCCACACCTGGCCATCGGCCCACACGATGCCGCCCACCTCCTGGGGTCGGCCATCGGCACTCCAGAGCCCTGCCCCCACCACGCCAGCCTCCTGGTGACGCGCAAACGTTGCCGCCAGCCGGTCGAGCGCGTAATTGCCCACCAGCACGTCGTTGTTGAGCAGCAGCAGCAGCTCACCCCGCGCCAGCGCCGCGGCGCCGTTGCAGGTATCGAGAAAGCCCTGGTTGCGCTCGCTGCGCCAGAGCCGCAGCCAGGGCAGCTGCCGCCCCAGCTGCTGCGTCGCATCGCTGGAGGCGTCGTCGGCCACGATCACCTCAAAGCGCGTGCCATTGGCCATCGCCACCAAGCTGCGCAGCGCGTTCAGCGTGATCGCCCAGTGGTTGTGCACCGGAATCAGCACGCTGATCCGCGGGGTTTCGGCGCTGTCTGGTGCCACCAGCTGCTCCGGCGCTGGCAGCGCCTCTAGCCCCCGCAGCGCCAGGCCGTAATACAGCAGCCGAAAGGCTCCCTCCGGGTCGTGGCGCAGGCTGCGCTGCACGTCGCTCCAGCCCGGCCCGCCCGGCAGCAGGGCTGCCATGTCGAGCTCGGGAAGGGCCGCCAGATCGCCCATCTGGGCAATGGCGTCCGGGCCTTCCCCGAGGCAGTGGGTCCAGTGGCGCAACAGCGGCAGCCAGGCCAAAGGGTCGCGGGGCATCAGCCGCTCCTCAGCGCTCGGCTTCGATCACCAGCACCCCCGGCAGATCCGAGCCCAGCACCCCGTGTTTCCAGCTGGCGATGTGGTGCATGCGGACTTCCGAAAAGCCGGCGGCCTGCAGTTGCTCCAGCACATCCCAGGCGGGAATGCGATACACCAAAGATCCCGCCTCCGGGCGCACCGGATCGCCATGGAACTCGGCTTCCGTGAGGTGCTCCGGCGCGCCGGTGGTGGGGTTGTGGCGCGCCTTCACGATCGAGTCGCGCTGCCCAAAGGCCAGCGGACAGGTGGCCACCAACCGCCCGCCCGGCCGCAGCACCCGGGCGATCTCGCGGAAGGCCAGCTCCAGATCCCGCACGTGCTCAAACAGCTCGTTGCAGAGCACCAGATCAAAGCTGGCATCCGGGAAGGTAAGCGCACATAGATCCTGGTGAGGGATATCGGAAAAGCTCTGCTCGGCTTTCTCCAGAAATTCACTGCAGATCAGCCGCTCTTCCCCCAGCTGGCGCCGCAGCCAGAGGGCAAAGCCTGTGAGCGCCTCCACCAGGTAGATCTCCTGCTGCCCCAAACCCTCCAGCGAGCCGTAGATCTTCTCCAGCACGAGCAGCACGGCCCGATTGCGGCTCAACAGGCCATTGGCAATCAACGACTCGCGGTAGTTCGGCCCCTGGATCTGGATCGCCTCCGGCGGGATGTGCTCGCCGGTGAAGGGCTCCAGGATCCCCAGGGCCCGGCTCACCTGCACGCAGTCGCCCAGCAAGCCGCCCTGCTGCAGCAGCGCCGCCAGCTGGGGTTGAAAGGCGCCCAGATCGATGTACACCTGGCGCAGGTCGTGCAGTGCCAGCACCCCTTCGCTGGGCATCAGCGCTGGGCGATCCGGGGCCTGCACCACCAAAGCTGTCTCACAGTGGATTGACTGTAGGCAGATCATGCCGAAGGCGCACTTCGCAGGGCCTTATGCGGAGTGGCCACGAAAAAACGCCGTCCGCTGCGCCCGGCCACCATCGGCCCACGGCCACCAGGGCGCGGCGAAGGCCTCGTCGTGCGCCCACAGCTGGAGCTCCCTAGCCGTGATGGCAAAACCGGCACCCTGTACCCGTTGCACCAGCTGTGCCAGGTCTTGTGCCGCGCCGATCTGGTCCTGGAGGGCCGGGTCAGCCGCCACCGCTTGCAGGAACTGTCTGAGAGCAGGGCTCTTCATAGTCTACCCCCTTGTTGCTTGTGGCTGGCGCATTCCTGGGTTTGCTGCGGACCTAATACCAGTTTCTACTGAGAACCCCCCTGTTCGGTGTATCCCACTACTCCTTAGGAATCTCTGGACAAACGTGGTTTGAGCGGCCGCAATGAGCCTGAAGAGTGGTTTTGATCGTGAATTTCCTCTGAGGGGGTTTTCTGACGATCTTTGCTCTCGTATTCAGCCGCTTTGGGTTGGTTTTTTAGGCAAAATCGAGGTGTGGAGACACACCAAGCCCCTGGTCACACTGTCGCGAGTAATTGCCGTC
>JBIKUY010000327.1:0-3090 GCA_044347355.1 Prochlorococcaceae cyanobacterium
ACAAACCCGAAGCGGGGAGAGGGATCGGCCATGAGTGTTTCAGTTGGTTACGCCAATTGTAACGCCATGTGAAGCGACTGGGTCATGGCGGGCTGAAACCTCCGCCAGCCCTTAGCCCAGGGACTCAACCACCTCATCCCAAGGACGGCGTCGAGCGCCGGGCCGGCAGGTAGCCCGGCACCGGCAATGGCCTCCCTGCAAGAACGGGGGTGGTGGAGCGGTAGACGGGCAGCAGCAGCGCCATCTCCCGGTTCAACGCCGCCAGGGCCGCACGGGTGACCGGTCAGTGCGTTCTTGGCACCCAGTTGCTCGCGCCGTTGCTTCAGCAGCTCCACCACCGCGATCCAGGCTGGCTGGTGCAGCGCCAACCCGTCGGCTCCATGGCGCCGTGGAGTCACCGGGCAGACATCGCCGATGCAACGCGCCAGTTCGTTCTCCAGCTGAACCCGGCTGCTGCCCTCCAGTGCGCAAGACACACAGCCCGCCGCGCACTTGCCGGCATTGCAGCCGACGCAGAGAGTCTGCAGGTTGCTGATGTCGTTGGAGCCACCGTGGTTTTCGGCGCGGTGTGGTTCACCTCCAGGGCCCTTAGATGCTCATGGGCCCCGCAGCACTCAGCGGGTGATGCCGTTGCCGGTGAGCACCATGCCCACGATGGGCTTGCCGGTGGCGGAAGACCCGAATCACCTCGATTGGTGATGGTCGAGCTGCGCGGCCGTCAGGATCCCCTTCCCCTCACACCTCAATCGCCCGCACCGCCGCCGGCCCCACGGCGAACACCCGCTGGTAGCGGGCCACTTCGGCAGCGGGGCCGAGCGTCTTGCCGGCGGTGTCGGAGAGTTTCACCGTGGGCCTGCCGTTGGCGCTGATCGCTTTGCACACCAGGCTCAGGGGCGCCAGCGCATCGTCTGGATGCAGGCCGCGGAAGTCGTTGCTGAGCAGCGTGCCCCAGCCGAAGCAGAGGCGCACCCTGCCGGCGAACCGGATGTGCAGTCGCTCCATCGCCTCCACATCCAGCCCGTCCGAGAGGATCAGCGTCTTGGCGGTGGGATCCTCGCCGTGGGCGAGCCACCAAGCGATCACGGCTTCGCCGAGGGCCTCCGGGTCTCCCGAATCAAGGCGTATGCCACCCCAGCGCGGCACCCAGGCCGGCGCTCTGTGCAGGAAGGTCTCGGTGCCGTAGGCGTCGGGCAGCACAATGTCGAGCGGGGGGGCATACAGCTCCTGCCATTGCTGCAGCACCCGGTAGGGCGCATCGGCCAGCTCGGCATCGGATCCGGCGAGTGCCGCCAGCACCATCGGCAGCTCGTGGGCATTGGTGCCGACCGGCTGCAGTCCATGCCGCAACGCCAGCTGCAGGTTCGACGTGCCCAGCAGGGCGGGACCAAGCCGCTGGCGCGCGGCCAGCAGGGCCTGCTCCTGCCAGGCGCCCGAGAAGCGGCGCCGGGTGCCGAACTCCACCAGCCGTAAACCATCCAGGCCCGCCAACCGCGCGAGCTTGGCGTCGAGCCGCGTGCGGGCCGCCTTGAACAGCTGCTGCTGCTCCACAACAGGCAGCCGTCGCAGCACCGCCCGTGAGCGCAGCTCCATGAGCACCGCCAGGGCCGGAACCTCCCAGAGCAGCACCGCCGCCCACGGCCCACGGAAGCTGAGTTGCAGCTGGCCGTCGTCGACCTGCAGTTCGAACGGTGGCAGCCGCAGCTTCTGCAGCTGCTCGAGGAAGGGGGCGGAGAACACCTCTCGCCCGCCGATCCGCACGCCGGCGAGCGCCGCGACCTCCTCTGCGCTGAGCCGCAGAGCGCGGATGCGCTCCAGTTCCTGGCGCAGTTCATCGAGGTCGAGCCGCTCCGCCATGCGCACCCTGCGCGTGCGGTTCACAAGGGCGAAGTGCACCTCCACCTCCGGGTGGTGCTGCAGCACCCAGCGGGCCATCAGCAACTTGTAGAGGTCGGTGTCGAGCAGCGAGCCGATCAGGCCGGGCCCAGGGCTGGTCACAGGTCTGCCGTGTCGTCGAGCACCACGCCGGCCTGGCGCATCGCGTCGAGGGCGCGCTGCAGCGATCCCCCCTGGTCGATGGCCCGGCAGCCCGGCAGGAGCACGCGCGTGTGGTAGCCGAGCCGGGCGGCATCCTCCGCGGACCAGGCCACGCAGTAGTCGAGCGCTAGGCCCATGATCGTTACGGCATCGGCGCCGCGGGCCCGCAGGTAGCCATCGAGGCCGGTGCTGGTGATGCGGTCGTTCTCGAAGAAGGCGGAGTAGCTGTCGAGGTGGGGCCGAAAGCCCTTGCGCACGATCAGATCCGCCGGATCGCTGTTCAGATCCGGATGGAAGGCGGCTCCCTGGCTGCCCTGCACGCAATGCACGGGCCATAGCGTCTGCGCGATGCCGCCCACCAGACCCTGCTCGTAAGGCTGCAGGCCGACGTGGCTGGCGGCGAAGGAGGCGTGCTCGGGCGGATGCCAGTCGGCCGTGAGCACCCGGATTGTCAACGCTTGCAACAGCCGGTTGGCCAGCGGCACCACCGCATCCGCATCCGGCACGGCCAGGGCGCCACCGCAGCAGAAGTCGTTCTGGAGGTCGACCACCAGGAGTGCTTCACGCATGGGGCAGCCAGGCGGCACCCGCCCATTCTGGGCGTGACGCCACCAGCAGCAGCCCACCCCTGGGCTCGGGCTGCAGCGGGCACTGCAAGCGCAGGACGAAGGGTTGCTGATGGCGTCGGAACCGCCGTGGTTCCTTGGAAAGATGAGCTCCACCTCCACGGCGCATTGATGCTGGGTTAGCCAAACAACAGACGGGCCCCGCAGCACTCGCAACGGCCCGTGGCGGGGGTGAGCACCTGGTCGTTCACCGAGCCGCTGATCGGCGGGCGGTGGCGGCAGTGCTCCAGCAGCGGGTCGCCCTCGGCGTCGCTCAGCTGCTCGCTGCCGATCAGGAGGGCAACGTGCCTAAGCCAGAGCATGGGGGCATGCTGGCGGGGTGGGACGGAAAAGGAACAGATAGAGGACAACCCCGATGGGATGCCATGCCCTCCTTCAAGCCCAGGTCCTTGCGAGACGAAATCTCAATGTCTGCGTGCGTTGGTTGTAA
>JBIKUY010000162.1:0-5191 GCA_044347355.1 Prochlorococcaceae cyanobacterium
GTTGTAAAAAAACTGGCCAGTGGCTTGAGCATGGAAGCTCTAGCCATGGCTGCCATAGGAATTTCACATCCTGCGCGCTCAACCCTGCTCGGCCTGCACGCTGAGCCGGAACAGAAAGCCGTGCCGTGCCGACGAGGTGATAACCCCCATGGCGCTCACCGACTGCATTCTCGACCGGCAGCCTGGGACACCCAGTGACCTGGCGGTCGCCGGAGCCGCCGGCCGTCCAACACCGACTGGAAGGCGGATCCTGCGTCAAGCCAACACTGAATGACTGGCTTCTGGATCACGCGCTCCAGGCGCACACCAGAGGCTCGGCCTGAACGTTTGTCGTCGGGGAAGAGGAGAACCGCATCGCCGGAATTCTTGGCCTCACCATGGGCCAGGTCGACACGATAGAAGGACCCGCTTAGCCTTTCCCTCCAGGATTCTTCTTCAGTGCCAGTTCATTAACGTCGCTGCCAACATCCTGTTCCCCCTGCACGGAGCAGTCTGCGGCTGATCATCCCCCCTGCATGGGGGTCGGCGATCAGGCAAATTACTTACCTCTTGGCCTGAAGCGAGGTCACGATCCTCGGCGGTGCTTGCAGAACGTCCTGCAGCACGGACTGGAGCTCATCCATCGCCCCAGCAGCCGATGGGCCAGCAGATAGGGCCCGCCTTGGTTCAGGACTAGGCTAAGGACCTCAGGCGTCGTGGCCGTTGCTGCTGTAGCGCCTCCATTGATGGCGTTGCAGCGGTTGTGTCAGGAATACCGGCCGGGATAGTCGCCTGGATGGTCGATCCGCTTCACCCGCACGCCTGCGGCCGACTGGCCGGAAAAGCGCAGAATGTCGCTGCCGGACACGGCGAAGCTGAGATCCTGGGCCATAGGGGCCAACTCATCGGCAGTGATCACATTTTGCGTAGCACACATGAGGGCAGAATCGCGCTGCACACAAGAGAGGACGTGTCTGAGCTGCTCAAGGCTCATGTCTCGCTCTATGCAGCCACCTTAGGCGGGATCCACAAGCCGCCGCAGCACGGCCAACAAGCCACCACCAGCTTCGGGTTGCTCCAGACCCCGGTTCACAAACCACAGGCCGCCCGCCATGGCGTTGAGTGCCAGCACCGCCAACCACACCCTCCATCCTTCCGGCAGCTTCATCACGATCGGTTCAGGCCATCGTGCCCATCATCTCCAACCGCTTGACTGTGCAAAGGGCTGGCGGTTCAGGGGGCCAAGCGTCACAGTCACAGAGATGAACCAGCATGCCGAATCGAAGCGATGGGTGAGGCCCAGTTCATCAGTCACTGTTTGCCACTAGGCTTTATGGCCGTGGTTTGCCACTCAATTCACCACATCTGCACTGACTAGGGTGCTGGATGCCGCTCGGCCACACCTCCGAGAGCCCATGAACGTGGCTGGATGGGACCTGACGAAAACGGATGAGGTGGGCCTATTGTGCTGAGCAGAGAAAACCATGATTGACATGCGCGCTCTGCATCATAAAGCCGGAAACAAAGATAGGCGCTCCAGCAGGAATTTCAGCCTACACTTCTTTTATATCAAGTGCTACACTTGTCACGGCTACATTTCTTCAATATCAAAATAGGCACATGAAGTGATACAATAGAAGTTGAAATCACATTCCTAAACTACTGTCGCCCAAGCGATGAAACTGCTTCATATTCTCCATTCTCTCAGTCCTGCCAGCGGAGGCCCTGCCGAAGGGGTTCGCCAGATGTCACGGCACCTTGCGAATTTGGGTGTCGAGACTACCGCTGCGAGTCTAGATCCACCTAACGCACCTTGGCTTAAGGATCACGAATTTCCAACCGTTGCCCTGGGCCCTGCCCTAGGAGCATACGGCTATCGCCGGGCACTACCCGCCCGCATACGCGAACTCGCTCAGCAACATGACCATGTGCTGATTCACGACATGTGGCAATACAACGCTTTCGCTGCATGGCGAGCACTTCGTGGCACGGGAATACCCTATTATGTGTATCCTCATGGAATGTTAGATCCTTGGTTTAAACACACCTATCCACTCAAGCATCTCAAAAAGTGGGCTTACTGGCCGTGGGCTGGATACCGTCTTTTGCGTGATGCAGAAGCAGTGCTTTTCACCACCGAGCAGGAAAGAGTCCTAGCGCGTGAATCATTTTGGCTCTATCAAGCCCGTGAACGGGTTATTGGTTATGGCACATCAGCCCCCACTGGTGACGCTAATCGCCAGCGGCAGATGTTTCTGAATCGATTCCCGGAGCTTACTGGTAAACGTGTGCTGTTGTTTCTCAGCCGCATCCATCCCAAGAAGGGAATTGATCTTCTCATTGATGCCTTTGCCGCTGTGGCATCCACCGACCCAGCGCTGCACTTGGTGATTGCCGGACCTGATCAAGTGGGCCTGCAGGCCTCGCTGCAACAACAGGCGGCCAAGCTAGGGATTGCCAATCGAATCCTATGGCCAGGAATGTTGAGCGGTGATCTCAAATGGGGGGCTTATCGTACGGCTGAACTCTTCTGCCTTCCGTCCCATCAAGAAAATTTTGGAATTGTTGTTACAGAGGCTTTGGCCTGCAGCCTGCCAGTTGCAATCACGAAACCAGTGAATATCTCCGCTGAGGTTGAAGCGGCTGGCGCTGGAATCGTGCACGCTGATACTGCGGTAGACACTACCGAAGCATTGCGAATCTGGCTAAGACTCTCCGGGAATGAGAAGCAAGAGATGGGGAAGTGCGCCCTTCAGTTGTTCCAGAATCGATTCGACTTTGCAGCAGTGGCGAAGATTCTGATACCCGTGCTGGAAGCCTCCCATGCCAATTCAAGCGAGGCCGCGGTTCAGACCATTGGCTGATACATGTGGTTCTGAATTGGTCTTAGGCTGATTTGCCGGCGACACCAACCATGCAGCACCTGGATCTGTCGGCGATGTCTGGCAGGGAATCCTAGATCCATTCCCTGATGCAGCGGGAATCCGCCGTGGCTCGACCCCACAGCAACCTGTAGATAGAGCAGCTGCGCTCGTGTTTTGCCTGCGCACTGCACAAGCACCAGCCCACCATTCCGGCGGTTGCAGGTGGTGAGCTGATCTCCCATCTGCAATACAGGCTCGAACACCCTGGGGAGCGTGACAACCACAACGCCGAGCCGTTGACCGAGTGTTACCGGCGCATGGTGGATCTCATTCACCAGCTGATCAGCGAAGGTTGCAATCCGCGGATCATGCTCGATGATTCCGGCACCCTGCTGTGGTGCTTCCAGCAGACGGGCCGCCAGGCCATTCTCGAGGCCCTCACAACGTTGGCCTGCGATCCCGCCCGACAGCCCTCGATCACCAACGTCTCGCCATGAACCTCCTCGGTTCGCGGGCAGCGGGTCGAGAACCGCACGCTCATCACCAACCAGGCCATCGTGGAGGCGGTGCTGCGGCATGCCCCTCGCTCCCTGCTCGACATCGGCTGTGGGGAGGGCTGGCTGATCCGTGCGCTCGCTCTGCATGTACCAAGTGGGCTCGGCGTTGATGCCGTGCCGGGTCTGATCGAGCAGGCCCAGGCAGCCGGCGCTGGTGGCTTTCGCGTTGCCTCCTATGGGGCTCTCGCCCAGGGTGTTCTCAACGATCCCGTGGATCTGGCGGTGAGCTACGTCTCGCTGTTCGGCCAGTCGTCGGTGGAGCAGCTGCTGGCCGCCGAACGGGCAAACCCGCCTCGGTGCTGTTCAAGGCGGTGATCCCAGACCAGCGCCTGCCCTCAGGCAGCCTGCCAAAGCAGTACGGGTTGCCGCCAACGGCAACCGCTCAGCCTTCGTAACATTTCGTTGTGTTTGTGCTGCAGCCGTGGGCGATCTCAACCTCAGTCGTCAATTCATGCTCGAGTCCCAGTCACGGGCCATCGACGCCTGCGATGACCCGGCCGAACTGCGACGCATCGCCAAGATCCTGCTGTCGGCCTGGCATCTGCAGTCGGACATGGCGCGCCACTACGGGGCCCAGGCCCTCGGTATCAGCACCGGGGCGCCATGAGCCTGGCCACCCTCACGGTGGGCCTGCTGGCCATGAGTGATCCCGTGGGGTTGCTCAGTGTGGTGGGCCAGGCCGGTGCCGGCAGCGTGCAGCGCCTGCGGCGGATCAGCCGTGTGGCCGTGCTCACCTATCTGGCTGCCCTCCTAGGCGCCTGCTGGTGGGGGCCCCAGCTGCTCGATCTGTTCGGCATCAGCCTGCAGGCCTTTCGCATTGCTGGTGGCCTGATTCTGCTGCCCCTCGGGCTGCGGCTGCTGGAGGGCCATTCGGCCCTGCCGGACGGCGCCCTCAGTGACGACCCCGCGGCCGCCGTGGTGCCGATCGGTGTTCCCCTGATGGCTGGCCCCGGCACCATCTCGCTGGTGGTGGCCGAATCACCTGCCTCCTGGAGCGGGCGGCTGCAGCTGAGCCTGGTGATCGGCGCCATCGCTCTGGGGCTGTATCTCTTTCTGCTCGCCACGCCGCGGCTGCGCGGCTGGCTCGGCGACCTGCGCGAACGGGTGCTGCAGCGGCTGATGGGCCTGCTGATCACCGCCGTGGCGGTGCAGATCCTGGTGAACGGCCTGCAGGGCTGCTTCCCGATCCTGGCCTGATCCAAGCCTGAAGGATCTCCTCGAGATTGCGGACATGCACCGCAAGGCCGTGATCGACACGGGCTGGTGAGTTGTCCAGCAACAGCTCACCAGAAATCTGAACCATGTGTCTCTGCAATCAAAAGCGCTGAAAACGGCTCTTGGCTTGCCTGGGGCTAATTCCAGCACCGCAATGTCAGCTGAGGTTGCCGAAGCCACCAGCCAAGGCGCGACGGATGTCCGAGCGCTCCATGGCCCGTCCATCGATTGCGCCCAAAGGTGTAGCTGCGACCAGCCTTGGATTCCCCCCTATTGCGAGCCTGTCAGCGCTGTTGGCTGCCTGGCTCCAGATTGAGCTCCCGGCGCCACTGTTCGAGCGGCTTCGCCCAGCCCTCCTCCCAGCGCTGGGCGAACAGGGGCTTGGCCTTCCGGCCCATGGCCAGCCCCGTGTGCACCGCCTCCACCAGGACCGGCAGCTGCGCGGGATCACCGAGGGTGGTGCTGATCAGCGCCTCGGCGATCAACAGGGCCGCCAGCGGGTAGGGGAACTGGCCGAGGTGGAAGGCCTGCAGGCCGATTTCCCCCTCCAGGGAGCTGTCGAAGCCGGTGAGCAGG
>JBIKUY010000083.1:0-7130 GCA_044347355.1 Prochlorococcaceae cyanobacterium
CTCGGCGAGGCCCCCCGGCTTGGTTAAACCGTGGGCACCAGCGTGCCTCCCCATGCAAGCCGTTCTCACCAACCCGTTGCGGGTGGGCCTGCGGCAGGAGCGGGTGATACCGCCCCAGTGCCTCGTGATCTTCGGGGCCAGCGGCGACCTCACCCACCGCAAGCTGGTTCCAGCCCTGTTCGAGCTCTACCGCCAGCGGCGCCTGCCCAGTGAATTCGCCGTGCTCGGCTGCGCCCGCCGCCCCTGGAGCGATGAGGAATTCCGCAGCCGCATGGCCGAGGCCATGGCCAGCAGCGTCGCCGCAGATCCCCAGGCCTGGGAGGGCTTCGCCGCCGGCCTGTTCTACGAACCGGCCGACCTGTCCGATCCGGCCTCGATCGTGCGCCTGGGCGAGCGGCTCGACCATCTCGATCGCCAGCGCGCCACCCGGGGCAACCGCACCTTCTATCTGTCGGTGTCGCCAGCCTTCTACGGCAGCGGCTGCCGGGCCCTCGCCGCCGCCGGCCTGCTGGCCGACAGCGAGCGCAGCCGGGTGGTGATCGAGAAGCCCTTCGGCACCGACTACGCAAGTGCCCAGGCCCTGAACAAGGTGGTGCAGGCCTGCGCCAAGGAGAACCAGATCTTCCGCATCGATCACTATCTCGGCAAGGAGACAGTGCAGAACATCCTGGTGCTGCGCTTCGCCAACACGATCTTCGAACCGGTGTGGAATCGCAACTACATCGCCAACGTGCAGATCACCGCCGCCGAAACGGTGGGGGTTGAGGAGCGGGCCGGCTACTACGAAAGCTCCGGCGCCCTGCGGGACATGGTGCAGAACCACCTCACCCAGATCCTGGCGCTCACCGCGATGGAGCCGCCCGGCCGCTTCGACGCCGAGGCGATCCGCAACGAGAAGGCCAAGGTGCTGCAGGCGGCCCGACTGGCCAACGACAACGAGCCCTGGACCTGCTGTGTGCGCGGCCAGTACACCGCCGGCGGCAGCAGAAGCAGGCCAATCCCCGGCTACCGCCAGGAGCCGGGGGTGGATCCCAACAGCACCACCGAAACCTATGTGGCTACCAAGTTGTTCGTGGACAACTGGCGTTGGCAGGGGGTGCCCTTTTACGTCCGCACCGGCAAGCGCCTACCGAAGCGCCTTTCGGAGGTGGTGCTCACGTTCCGCGCGGCGCCGGTGCACCTGTTCGACGCCGCCGGTGGCGCCCCAACCCCCAACCAGCTGATCCTGCGGATCCAGCCCGACGAGGGCGCCAACATCCGCTTCGAGGTGAAGGCGCCCGGCTCGGGCATGCGCAGCCGCCCGGTGGACATGGCCTTCAGCTACGACGAGAGCTTCGGCGAGCCGAGCGACGAGGGCTATGTGCGATTGCTAGCTGACGCCATGCTGGGCGACCCCACCCTGTTCACCCGCAGCGACGAGGTGGAGGCGGCCTGGCGGCTTTACACCCCCCTGCTGGAACTGATTGAGGACGCTCCCTGGCAGCTGCCGGTGCAGCCCTACGAGGCCCGCACCTGGGGCCCGGCCGCCTCCGACTCCATGCTGGCCGAGGACGGTCTTGGGTGGCGCCGCCCCTGAGCCCCGAGCTTCTCGTCAAGCCCTGATCGCACTCCGCTCCGCTCTGCCTGCCCGCCATGTCCGCCCAACTCACCCTCCAGGCTCCCACCGCCCTGCCCCCCCGGGAGGTGTCCAGCTACCTGGAGCGCCTCTGGGGCGAGGACCTGCAGCACTCCAACGGTGCCGCCACCTTCACTCTGGTGGTGTATGAAGCGTCGTGGCTGCAGCAGCAGCTCATCCGCACCGGCCGGGTGGAGGGGCCGCTCACGGGCCTGCTGGAGCCGGCGGTGATCGAGGTGGCCAAGCTCACGGTGCCCGCCCTGGGAATGCCCCTGAGCACCGCCGTGATGGACCAGCGGCTGGCCTGGGAGCTGGGCCAGCAACCCGGGTCGGCCACCGCGGAGGACCAGCGCGGCCAGTTTGTGGATGCGGCGATCAGCGCCCACATGCCCAGGCGGCTGATCACCCTGGCCCCCACCCTCGATCACACCCAACCGCTGCAGACCCTGGTGGCCGCGTACTGCCCGCTGCCGGAGGAGGGCGGCGGCGGGCCGGCCTGCGGAGACGTGGTGGTGCTGCGGGGCGGGCGGGATGCCCTGCAGGCGAATCTGGAGATGGTGCAACCGCTGATCCCCACCGACCTGCCCTGCTGGGTGTGGTGGAACAGCAGCCTGGACGAGGCCCCCGAGCTGCTCGAGGCCCTGGCGCCGGCACCGCGGCGGCTGGTGGTGGACAGCTCCCTGGGGCAGCCGCGCCGCTGCATCGACCTGCTGGTGGACCGCATCGCCTCCGGCCAGGCGGTGAACGACCTCAACTGGCTGCGGCTGCGCACCTGGCGGGAGTCGCTGGCGATGGTGTTTGACCCCCCAGCCCGCCGCAACGCCCTGGATCACGTGGTGCAACTGGATATCGACGTGGAGGGCGACCATCCACTCAAAGGCCTGCTGCTGACCGCCTGGATCGCCGATCGACTGGGCTGGCAGCAGCAGGAGTCGTACCCGGTGGAAGCCGATGGCATCGGCCCGGGTATCGGCGCCAGCTTCCTGCGGCCCGATGGGGCGGCGGTGCAGTTCCGGCTGATGCCGGTGCCGGTGGGCAGCCCCAAGATCCACCCCGGCGCCCTGGTGGGTTTGCGGCTGATCTGCGCCCCTGAGGGCCGGCCGCCGCTGTGCGTGATCCTCTGCTCGGAATCGGGCGGCTGCATGCGGCTGGAGGCCGGCGGGATGGCGGCGATGGAGCTGGCCGAGGACGTGGTGCCCCTACCCAACGAGAGCGAAGAAAAGGAGCTGGCCCGCCTGCTCTCCGGCGGCCACGACACCACCAACCCGCTGATGGCCTCGGCCGCCCGTCTGGCCGCCCAGCTGCTGCCCCAGTGAACGCAGGGCCCGGGAGTGGAAGGCCTGGCAAGCTGCCCCCATGCCCTGCCTGATCGCCGCGCCCTGCAGTGGCAGCGGCAAGACCCTGCTCAGCCTCTGCCTGGCGGCCCTGGCCCGCCGGCGGGGCCTGCGCCTGCAGCCCTTCAAGGTGGGGCCCGACTATCTCGACCCCCAGCTGCTGAGCCGGGTGAGCGGACTGGCCTGCCGCAACCTCGATCCCCTGCTCTGCGGCGAAGCCTGGGTGGAGCGTTGCTTCGCCTGGCATGGCAGCCGGGCCGACCTGGCCCTGGTGGAGGGGGTGATGGGGCTCTTCGACGGCCGCGGCCCCAGCAGCGAGGGCAGCTCAGCGGCGGTGGCGGCCCGGCTGGGGCTGCCCGTGGTGCTGGTGGTCGAGGCCTCACGCCAGGCGGGATCCCTTGCGGCCCTGGTGCGCGGCTTCCGCGACCACGGCCCGCCGCGGGTGGAGCTGGCGGGGGTGGTGCTCAACCGGGTGGGCAGCGCGCGACACCGGGCCCTGCTCTCCGAGGCCCTTGCGGCGATCGAGGTGCCGCTGCTGGGGGTGTTGCCCAGCCATCCGGCCCTGGAACTGCCCTCCCGCCACCTCGGGCTGCTGCCGCCGGGTGAGATCGCCGACCTGGCCGGCCGCTGCGAAACCTGGGCCGACCTGGCAGAAAGCCACCTGGTGCTGGAGCACCTCTGGCCCCTGCTGCAGCCACCCAGCTGCCGGGATGGCCAGGATCCGATCACCAGCCTGCTCACCCCAACCAGCCCGCCCCGATCAACCCCGGTGCTTCGACCGGTAGCGCCCTTACCCGTGGCCGTCGCCAGCGACGCCGCCTTCCACTTCCGCTACCCGGAGGCCGCCGAACTGCTGCGGGCCAGCGGCCTTGAACCCTGCCCCTGGAGCCCCCTGGCCGATGAGCCCCTGCCAGCCGGCTGTCGTGGCGTGCTGCTGCCCGGCGGCTACCCGGAACTGCATGGGGCCCAGCTGGCGGCCAACCAGCGCAGCCTGGGGGCCCTGCGCCAGGCCGCCGCGGAGGGCCTGCCGATCGTGGCGGAATGCGGGGGCCTGCTGCTCCTGGGCCAGGAACTGTGCGACGGCGAGGGCCGCCCCCAGCCGATGGCCGGCGTGCTGCCCTTCCGGGCCCGGCGGGGTGAACTAAGCCTGGGCTACCGCCAGGCCACCGCCCTGGCCGACAGCCTGCTGCTGCGCCGCGGCGAGCGGCTCTGGGGCCATGAATTCCACCGCTGGCAACTGCACAGCGAAGGGACCACCGCTGCATCGCTGTGGCAGCTCGAGGGCTGGGGCTGCCCGGCGCGACCGGAGGGCTGGAGCAGAGCCAACGTGCATGCCAGCTGGCTGCACCTGCACTGGGCCGGCTGCCCGGCGATCCCCACACGCCTGGCCGGCGCCGCTGCCAAAACCAAAAATTCGTAATCAAGCAACGGCGAGAAGAGTCAAAGCCGATAGGTTGACCCCGCAAAGCAGCTGAATGCAGGAGATTGAATGGGTTCTGAGTTGCCGGACAAGGACCTACAGAGTGGGGAGCCGGAATCTACCTTGATCCTCGGTTCCGGACAGGACCAATCCAGGCCAGGACCTGGCAAGGCTCAGGGCGAGGATCTGGCCTCCCCGGTGCAACCCAGCAGCTCAAGCAGACCGAACTTGCAAACACCAGCCGAACCCGCATTGGAGCTGGACAGACTGAAACATGAGCTGGAGGTCACCACTGCCAAGCTCCGGCAGGAACATGAACAGCTGCTGAAGGCCGAAGCTCAGCTGGCGGCTGTCCAGCAGGAGACGGTTGGCGATGCCACCTCAGCTAAGGCTATCCAGGAGCTCCTGCGCCTGGAAACCCGCCAGATGGAACTGATCGAGCGCATGGAGTTACTGCTGGACAAGGAAAACAGGCAGGGAGTCAGGTCCGCGGCAGCCAACGGTCGGGCCTTCCAGCTCCGCACCCTACTGGCCTCCCTGGCCGCAGGGATGCTAGGCGGGGGAATGGTCGTGTGGATGCTGCCCTGGCTAGGCGTCCAACGGCAAGTAGCCCAGCCTCCCGGCCAGCTGGATCCAGCCCCGCCTGCTGCCTCCCCAGTGCAGCCACAAGAAACCGTGCAGTTCCGCTGCGCTGAGCCCTGCTGGCTGGATATCCGCACTGCGGACAGCGGCAAGCGGGTGTTCTCCAAACTGCTCAAGGGCACGGCCAACATCGCGGTGGGAACGGGCCTGGATGTGTTCAGCGGGCGGGCCGATCTGGTGAAGGTGCGCTTCAACGACCGCGCGGAGGAACCGCTCTTGTCGGGCCGGGTGGTGGGCGGCCGGGTGATCCGCCCGTCGAAGGCTGCGGAGCCGTCCCCTTGAGGAGCTGCGCGCCCGCTCTGGCCGTGCCAGCGTGGATGGCGAGCGGCGCTGCTGCCTAGGTTCATGAACCCATCCTCCAAGCCATCGCCGCGCACGGCGCTTCCCCTGGGCTGGATGCCCGGCGATTCTCTATCCCCTGGGCGTCGAAGCAAGGCCCGGCGGGAGGCGGCCAACGAACGGCGCTTTCTCCAGCCGGGCGACACGCGTCTGGCCAGTCCCTCAGAGCGTTGGCGGCTGATTGTGCGCGGCCAAGTGCAGGGGGTGGGCTACCGGGCCGCCTGCTGCATCAGGGCCCGTGAGCTGGGACTGGGGGGCTGGGTGCGCAACCTGGCCGATGGATCGGTGGAGGTGCAGGCAGAGGGTCCTAGCCACGATCTGGCCGAGCTGCGCCTCTGGTGCGAACGGGGATCAGCGGCCGCCCATGTAGCCGCCGTATCGGCAACCACCATGAGCTGCACCGGTCAGGATTGGTTCGAAATTCACAACTGAGGGGTCAGCCCTGATGGGTCAGCTGCTGGCCGAACTGTCGGCCTTCGCCTTGGCCGTGGGCTTCTCGCCCCTGCACATCGCCCTTCTGCTGTTGCTGTTGCTGGGCCCCCAGCCACTGCGCCGCGCCGGCTGGTTCGTGGCGGGCTGGCTGCTGACCACCGCCGCCGCCGTGGGGCTGCTGCTCACGGTGGGCCACGGCCTGGTTCTCACCATGGAGCAGGGCAGCGGTCACCGCACGGGCCTCGACCTGCTGGCGGCGGGCGCCCTGATGGGCCTGGGTGTGAAGGAACTGCTCAGCCGCGAAGAGGAGGGTCAAGCCCCTGGCTGGACCAACAAGCTGGAGCAGTTCTGCGCCCTGCCCCTGCCCCTGCTGCTGGGAGTCAGCGCCGGGCTGGAACTGGCCAGTCCGGACGATCTGTTCCTGCTGGCCAAGACCGCCGGCAGCCTGCTGCAGGCGGGGCTGGGGTGGGGCGGCGAACTGCTGGCCACGACGATGTTCACCCTGGTCAGTGGGATCTTGCTACTGGTGCCACTGCTGACCCTGCTGCTGCTGGGCGCGGAGCGGGTGCAGCCGCTGTTGCGCAGTGGCAAGCAATGGCTGTTCGCCCGCGGCGACCTGCTGGTGGGCCTGGTGAGCATCGGCCTGGCCCTGTATCTCGGCTGGCAGGGGATCGAAGGCCTGCGTCTGGGGTTGAACGCCTGACGCTACCCGCGGCCAATCCTGGTGGGCAACGGACAACCATTGGATTCGACAATTCCCGATGAGGACATCTCCAGCGAAGGATCTCTGTAATCAGGGAGCCATCGCGAAAGCGGCACCTTGTCCCGAATGAAACGCAAACCTTCGAGATCAAGATCTATACTCAGAAGCTGAACTGGCGCGGAATCGTTAGCAAACCGCGACTTAAAGGTCCAGATACCGTTACCGGCCGCAATGGATGGTTGCCCGCCCCACCAAAGCGGTCAATCTCGGAAGAGGTCCAAAGCCGAATCAAACAACAGATACATACCAAAGTGAAGCCGGGCTTCCCCAGAACAGAGGGCACTATGGGCATGCCAGCCCGGCGGATCATCGGAACGCAGCAACACAAGCGCTCCCCACGCCGCATCGGTCACTCGATCTCTCAGCGTCACAAGAGAGATGTGTTGCCCATGGGAAAAGGCGAGGGCTTCAAGGGCCAGGAAATGGTCCCGATCAGGGCAGGAAATTTGCGGAATACGTCTGTCCTCACGAACGCAGTCCTGCCACGAGGCCAACGCAGCACCAAAGCCTAGCCAGGGCTCAACATCGATCCAAAAGCGTTGCGCAGCATGTCCAATTCGATTGCAGGTACGCCTTGAATAGGAG
>JBIKUY010000057.1:0-8201 GCA_044347355.1 Prochlorococcaceae cyanobacterium
AACGACCGCATCGATCTGGCCCTGGCCGTGGACGCCGATGGGGTGCACCTGGGCCAGGGCGACCTGCCGCCGGCCGTTGCCAGGCGGCTGCTGGGACCGGATCGGCTGCTGGGCCGCAGCACCCACGCCATCCACCAGCTCCACCAGGCGGTGCAAGACGGCTGTGACTACGTGGGCGTTGGGCCGGTGAACGCCACCCCCACAAAGCCTGGCCGGGCGCCGGTGGGCCTCGACTTTGTGCGTCAGGCCTGTGCCGAGAGCCCGATTCCCTGCTTTGCCATCGGCGGCATCACAGCCGAGGAGATCCCGGCCGTGCGCCAGGTGGGGGCCCGGCGGGTGGCGGTGGTGCGCGCCATCAGCGCCGCCCCCGATCCCTGCTTTGCCAGCCGCGAGCTGCTCACCGCACTCGATACAGAGCACTGAAACCAGCCGCTTCGGCAGCATGGAGTGCACGTGGTGCTGTGCGATGGACCCCAACCCGGAACCAACTGTGGTGGCGATACAGGTGAATGGTGAGCCCCGCACCTGCCCGGCCGGCTTCAATCTCGAGCAGGCGCTGGCGGCGCTCGGCTTTCAGCCCCGGCTGGTGGTGGTGGAAGTGAACGGCACGATCCTTCCGCGACAACGCTGGCCGGAGCGGCAGGTGCAGGAATCCGACTCCCTCGAAGTGGTCACCATCGTGGGAGGGGGTTCCTAGATTTCCGGATAACGCCTGAATTCAGGCTTTCGTGTGGGCATGCCTGCCCATTTTCTGAATGCGCCGTTCTCCCTGCCTGCCATTGCCGCTGCGCCGGACCCTGGCCGGGCTGGCGCTGCCAATGCTGGTGTTGAGCCTGCTGCTCTGGCAGCCCCAGCCGTCGTGGGCCGCCAGTGGTGGCCGGATCGGCGGCGGCAGTTTTCGCTCGGCCCCCTCAGCGCCGCGCAGCTACGGCGGCGGTGGCGGCGGCAGCTACCGCGGCGGGTATGGGGGTGGCTATGGAGGCGGCTATCGCGGTGGCTACGGCGGTGGCGGGATCGGCTTTCCTTTCATCGTGCCCTTCATCGGCTTTGGCGGCGGTGGCCTGTTCGGGTTCCTGGTGCTGATGGCCGTGGCGGGCCTGGTCGTCAACGCCCTGCGAGGTGCCGGGGGCGGGGGCGGTACCGTCAGCGAGGGCAGCATGGTGCGCACCGAGCCACCGGTGTCGGTGGTGCAGTTGCAGGTTGGCCTGCTGGCCTCCGCCCGCCAGCTGCAGGACGATCTGCGCGCCTTAGCCGCTCGCTCAGATACCAGCAGCACCAGCGGCCTGCAGCTGGTGCTGCAGGAAACCACCCTGGCCCTGCTGCGCCATCCCGATCTCTGGGTGTACGCCAACGCCGAGAATGGCCAGGTTCCCTTTGCCACGGCCGAGTCCACGTTCAACCGGCTGTCGATGGCCGAGCGCAGCAAGCTCGCCCGCGAGCTCACCACCAACGTGGCTGGCCAGCGTGGCCAGCACCTGCCCGTTGCCGCCGGCGACAGTGACGCTGGCAGCGACTTCATCGTGGTGACCGTGCTGGTGGCAACCCGCCAGCGTCTGGCCCTCAAGGGTGCCGGCAATGCCGAGCAGCTACGCAGCTCGCTCCAGACCCTCGGGGGGCTCTCCTCCACCGAACTCCTCGCGCTTGAGGTGATCTGGCAGCCCGATGGTGTTGGCGAGGTGCTTAGCACCGAAGACCTGCTCACCAGCTACCCCGATTTGCAGCACCTCTAAGCGCCTACTGCTCTTCGGGCTGTCGATTCCTCGCCAGCCCAAGGATGCGCAGGGCCGCCATGGCGGCTCCGTAGCCGTTGTCGATGTTCACCACCGCCAAGCCAGGGGCGCAGCTAGCCAGCATCCCCTGCAGGGCCGCCATGCCGCCGGCGCTCACGCCGTACCCCACGCTCACCGGCACGCCGATCACTGGCTGGGGCACCAGACCCGCCAGCACCGTGGGCAGGGCCCCTTCCATGCCCGCGCAAGCGATCAGCACGTCGGCCTGCTCCAGCTGCTCCAGTTGACCCAGAAGCCGGTGCAGGCCCGCCACGCCCACGTCCAGCACCAATCTGCAAGCAATGCCGTGCCAGTGCAGGGCCAGTTGGGCTTCGCTGGCCACCGGCAGGTCGCTGGTGCCGCCGCTCAGTACCACCACTTCCCCCAGCTCGGGTTGAGGCGTGGCCGGCGGGCCAAGACTCAGGCAACGGGCCTCAGCGTGGAACTGCAGCTGATCCACCAGGGCAGCCGCTCCAGGGTCAGTCTGCAGCAGCTGCCGCACAGCTTCAGCTTTGCCGCCGTCCACCCGGGTGGCCAGGGCCAGTTCGCCCGCTGCCCGCAATTTCAGCAGAATCTCCCCGATCTGTTCGGCTGTCTTGTGTTCGCCCCAGATCGCTTCCACCATGCCGATGCGGCCGCGGCGCTGCAGATCGAGACGCGCCGTTTCGCTCATGCAGACGGTTGCAGTTCGCCTTCAAACACCAGCGGAAAAGGATTGCCCTGCCGGGAACCGGTGGCCTCGCGGGCCATTTGCTCAAAGCGCTCTTGCACCGCCTCCAACTCTGCCAGCGGAATTGCCTTCCACTGGTCGCGGTTAGCCCAGCGGATCAGCAGGGTACCTTCCTCGCGTTCGGCATCCCAGAGCAGGTCGCGCCCCAGGTAGCCAGGCTGCCGCTCGAGCCAGGGTTCCCAGCTGCCGCGCTCGGCTTCCAGCCAGGCTTGGCGGGCCTCGGCCGGCACCTTCACCCGCAGGTGCTCCACCACGGCCACCTCGAAAGCGCCGCCAACCCGCTGCTGCTCTGCGAACGCCAGATCAGGATGGCCAGCCAGCAGCATCAGCAGGCAGAGCGCGAGGGCCCAAACCTTAGCCAAGGTACGGCCGAAACCAGGTTTCATCGCCTCTGCAGCAGGGCCACCGCCTGGCAGGAGATGCCCTCCTCGCGGCCCTCGGGGCCGAGTTGTTCGTTGGTGGTGGCTTTCACACCCACCTGCTCGGGCTCCACACCCATCCGGGTGGCGATGGCGGCGCGCATGGCTTCGATATGCCGTTTGAGTTTGGGGCGCTCGGCGACCACCACCGAATCCACATTGACCACGCTCCAGCCCCGCTCCGCCACCAGGGCCGCCACCTGTTCCAGCAACACCAGGCTGTCGGCCCCCTGCCACTGGGGGTCGTCGGGCGGGAAGTACTTGCCGATGTCGCCCAGGGAGAGCGCGCCGAGCAGGGCGTCCATGATCGCGTGCACCAGCACATCGGCGTCGCTGTGGCCATCAAGCCCCAGGCCTGCGGGATGCTCGAGTCGTTGGCCCCCCAGGATCAGCGGTCGGCCCGGCACCAGCCGGTGGATGTCATAGCCGTTGCCGATGCGCAGTTGCATAGAGGACGCCAGATGTGCAGGCTGGGCAGTCTGCGTGACCTGCTACGTCGTGTAATGGTGCCACCCAAAGGCTGCTCCGTGGCACGGCGCCGAGTATTCCCAGCAGTCGTTTCCGCACCCGCTGGGAGCAGCGCCAATGGGCAGTAGGGCGCTGGCGCTGGCCGGTCTAGGTGCTCTGGCGGTACTGATCAATCTGAACGCGCCCACGGTGTTCTTCGACATGCAGCTGATGCTGGGCAGCGGCGTGGCCGTGCTCGCCTTGCTGCTCTTTGGCTGGAGCGGCCTGCTGGTGGGAGCTGCGGCCTTGGTGGTCACGGTGGTGCGCTGGGGCCACCCCAACGAGCTGCTGATCGGCATGGGCCTGCTGATCTGGCTGCGCTGGTTTCTCGATCGCTTCAATGGCGGCCCTGCCCAGCAGTCCAATGGTCGGATTGTGCTGGCGGCGATCGGCTACTGGCTGGTGGTCGGCATCCCGGCCGAGGTCCTGCTGTTCGTTTTGTGTCTGGGTGTTGATCCGGTGAAGGCCCTGGGCCTGGGGCTCAAGGAGGCGGTGGTGTCGGTGCTCTGCGTGGCGCTGGGCTTGACCAGCTACCTGATCTGGCTCACTTGGCGCCAGCGGGGTGGCCGGGGAGAGCTTTCTGCCCGCAGTTTCACCTTTGCCACGGTGCTGCTGGCGGTAAGCCTGCCGGGGGTGCTGGTCACCCTGCTCCTCTCCGGCCAGCTCAAGACCACGGCCATGGAGGCTCAGTTTCAGGCCATGACCCAGCTCGCCGAAAAGGTGGAGGTGCTGGGCCAGCTGCCCGCCAGTGCCCAGATCCCGGGCGGGGGTGTGCTTTGGCAGAGCAGGGAGGGCAGCCTGATCAGCTCGGATCCGGCCCTGTTCGCGCGCCTGGACCGCCACTTCGAGCTGGAATCGCCAAGCCGGATCAGCCGGTTGGGCCTGGAGTTGCTGCTGCCCAGCCGCAAGGCACCGGTTCTGGTGAATGATCTTCAGTCGTACTGGAGGGTGCGCTCGGGTTCGGTCACGGTGGTGGAGCCCGCCGAGCCGCTGATTCGCCGGCTCGACTACGTGCTGCTGGTGCCTGCCTTCAGCCTGATGGCCCTGCTGCTGCTGCTGGCGGCGGTGCTGGCCGAAGCCATCGCCAATGCGGTGGAGAAGCAGTTTCTCGGGGTGATCCGACCGCTGCAGGATCAGCCCAATGCCGAGCGGCCACCGGATCTGGGGGACTCGGTGATCCTTGAGCTTCAGGCCGTGGTGGATCTGGTGAACCGCCGGTCCCGCCTCACCCGCGAACTCAGCAGATCCCTTCATGAAGCCCGCGATGAGCTGGCCCAAACGGCCTTGGCGATCACCGAGGCGATTCCGGTGGGCACCTACACGATGGTGTTGCGTCCAGGGGCGGACTTGGCCCAGTTCTCCTTCATCAGTGAGCGCTTCCTGCAGATTTGTGGCCTGGAGCGCAAGGCCGCGCAGGCCAATCCGCTGAACGCCTTTGCCTGTGTTCACCCCGACGATTACGAGGATTGGCTGGCCCTCAACGCCTTAACGTTTGCCCGCAAGCTGCCCTTCAAGGGACAGTGCCGTCTGGTGGTGAAGGGTCAGGAGCGCTGGATCCTGGCCGAATCGGTGCCCCGCGATCTCGCCGACGGCTCCACCGTGTGGGAGGGGGTGATCTCCGACATCAGCGAGCAGGTGCAGGCCGAACAGGAACTGCGCCGCATGCTCAACGTGCTGCCGATCCCGGTGGGCAGTAATTGCTTGGCGGGTAACCAGAAGATCGTGTTTCTCAATCAGCGTTTCCTCGACACGTTTGGTTATTCCCTGGAGGAATTGCCCACCCTGGATGCCTGGGCTCAGCAGGCCTACCCCGATCCTGCCTATCGCCAGAAGGTGATGGACACCTGGCACTACGAGGTGCAGCGCTGCCTCGCTGATGGGAGCGAGGTGGGCCCACTTGAGCTGGAGGTGACCTGCAAGGACGGCAGCCGTCGCTCCGTGATCCTCACCGCCACCTTGCGCGATGACCGCATGGTGGGTGCGTTTCTCGACGTGACGGAGCGCAAGCGGGCCGAGGCGGCCCTGGAGCAGGCCTTTCGCCGCGAGGCAGAGCTCAAGGAGCGCCAGCGGCTGGAGCTTGAGGCCAAGCTGCGCACCAGCCTCACGGCGGCGGCGGTGGCCCATGAGATCCAGCAGCCCCTCAGCGCCGTTCTGCTCAATGCGCAACTGCTCCAAACCAGGCTGGAGCACTTGCCTGATGGCCAAGTGCGCAGCCTGCTCCAGCCCCTGCTGCAGCAGCAGGTGAGCGAGAGCCAGCGCATCGTGACCACGATCGAGAAGATGGGCATGTTGCTGCGCAATGTGCAGACCGAGCAGCAGCGGATTGATCTCTGCGACGTGGTCGCCAACACCCTGCTCTATCTGCGCTCGTTGTTGGCTCGCCATAGGGTGCTGGTCGAGAGCCGCGGTCTTGATCAGCCCCGCTGGCTACAGGGCGATGCCAGCCAGCTGCAGATGGCTCTGGCCAACCTGATCCGCAATGCGCTGGAGGCTCTCAGCCTGAGCGGGGTGGTTGAACCGCGCCTGCGCCTCAGCCTCGACCATCACCAGGATGCCCATGGCTCGCTCTGGTTGGAGTTGCGGGTGGCTGATAACGGCCCCGGCTTTGCCGATCTCCAGCTGGAGCAACTGCTGCTGGCCAGCACCAAGCCCCAGGGCAGTGGCCTGGGGCTGTTTGTGGTGAACGCCGCCGTGCAGATTCATGGCGGTTCGGTGCAACTGGGACACAGCGCCGAGCTGGGCGGAGCCGAGGTGCTGCTGCGTCTGCCGGTTCTGGCTGAGCCCGGCTGAAGCGGCTTCAGGGCAGCGATTCCCGTGCAGGCATGACCTGCAGCCTGGTGCCCTCGCGGCCCATCACGGCCACCTGGCTGCCGGGGGGCAGGGCCTGCGTGTCCTCCAGGTTGGTGGCTGCCCAGCTCTGGCCCTGCCAGAGCACCCGGCCCTCACAGCTGCCGCTGAAACCACTGATCACTGTGGCCCGTGCGCCGCTGCTGGCCGGAGGAATGCTCCGCTCCCGCCGGCGTCCCCAGCGCTGCAGCGCCCCCAGCAGCAGGGCCGTGAGAAGCACGAAGGCCGCCATCTGCAGCAGGGGCGCCAGGGGCACGGTCGCGCCCAGCACCGACACCAGCAGTGCGGCGACGGCGCCGGCCAGCAGCCCGTCGAACTCCAGCCCCAGCAGCTCCAGCAGCAGGAGCGTCAGTCCCAACAGCAGCCAGATCAGGGCGACGGGCATGGCGGCCAGGGCGTGGTTCTCCGCCTCCATGCTGCCTAGCCTGCAACGGGAACGCTCCCCCACATCGCTCCCCCACATCGCTCCCCCACCACCGCCACCCCACCAATGGATCCGTTGCTGGGCCTGCCGGCCCTGTTTGTGATGGCCGTCCTCGGCCTGAATACCGTGAAAATCACCAGCGGCGGCCAGTCGCGCCTGGTGGAGCGCCTGGGCAAGTACGACCGCCAGCTGCAGCCGGGGCTGTCGTTCGTGCTGCCGGTGGTGGAGAAGGTGGTGAGCCACGAGTCGCTCAAGGAGCGGGTGCTCGACATCCCCCCTCAGCAATGCATCACCCGCGACAACGTGGCGATCGAGGTGGATGCGGTGGTGTATTGGCAGCTGTTGGAGCATGCCCGCGCTTATTACGCGGTCGACAACCTGCAGGCGGCGATGGTGAACCTGGTGCTCACCCAGATCCGCGCTGAGATGGGCAAGCTCGACCTCGACCAAACCTTCACCACCCGCCAGGAAGTGAACGAAGCCCTGCTGCGCGAGCTTGACCAGGCCACCGATCCTTGGGGGGTGAAGGTCACCCGGGTGGAGATGCGTGACATCAAGCCCTCCTCCGGGGTGCAACAGGCGATGGAGCAGCAGATGACCGCTGAGCGTCAGAAGCGGGCTGCGATCCTGCGCTCCGAAGGTGAGAAAGAATCCCAGCTCAACGCGGCTCGGGGTCGGGCTGAAGCGCTGGTGCTCGATGCCAAGGCCAAGCAGGAGGCGCTGGTGTTGGAGGCCCAGGCCCAGGCCCAGCAGCAGGCGCTGCTGGCGGCGGCCCGCGCCGATGCCGCCACCCGTTTGGCAGAGGCGATGCAAGCCAACCCGGGGGCCACGGAGGCGATCCGGCTGCTGCTGGCCCGCGACTGGATGGCCATGGGCGAGGCGATGGCCCAGGCCCCTGGTGGCAGCGTGCTGATGGTGGATCCCATGAGCCCGGCGGCCCTGCTCACTGCCCTCAAGGGGCTGCAACGCGACCAGGCTTGAGCTGCGCCGATGGGCTCATCACCCATGCGGCTGGCGCAACAGGGTTGTCTCGAAGCTGATCACGTCATGCTTGACCTGGAGCCATTGAGCATGGATCACGCTTGATCGGCGACTCGAGTGCACATCTTCATTACCTCACGGGGCGGGATCGGGTTCTCGGCAAACAGACGTGTTCCTAAATCCGCATCGAAAAGTGAGCTGCCAGGGTTGCCATACCTGGCAATCTCTGGTTGAATCTGGCAAAATCCTTCATTAGAAATTCGTGTTCAGTACATTTTCCTGGTAACGCGTTTCGCCTGCGGGATATCGCCTTGCTTAATATCTGCGGTTTTGATTCATCAATGTCCCTCGGACTTGTTTATTGGATGTCCGTATGCTTTTTATGTTTCCCTCCCAATCGCGAAGCAATGGTTATTCCCTTATGATGTAACTTTCCTAGCGTTGTATTCCCGCTGAGCGTCTTTAAAGTTGTCAGGTTTTGGCGCTTCTCGTGTTTGCCCCTTATAATTGAGATTTTTAAGCGC
>JBIKUY010000342.1:0-2971 GCA_044347355.1 Prochlorococcaceae cyanobacterium
CCACCACCGTGTCCTGCAGGAGAGGAGCCCAGCGGCGGATCAAATCCTGCAGCTGCTCGCGCCGCTCGGTGCGCACCCCCTGCAGCTGGCGCCGCAGCCCCGCCAGCTCCGGGCTAGCCCGGTCGGCCACCCGGCCGCCCTCCTCGATCGCAAAGTGGAGCCTCTGCTCGAGCTCCGGCAGGGTGCGTAGATCCACCAATAGGGCGGAGCACACTGGCCGCAGGGCCTCGTCGTCGATCTGACGACGCAACCGCCTTGCCGCGGCCAGGGTGGCGGCCACCGCAAGCAGCTCCTCGCCGCCGGCACTACCCCCCTTGGCACACCGGGCCACAGTGTTGGCGATGTCGGTGACACCACGGAAACTGAGGCCCCCCTCCAGCACACCATCGAGGCCCAGCAGCTCGGTGGTTTCCGCCAGGAGGGTACGGCTTTCGGTGCAGCTGAACGGCAGAGGCAGGGTGGCGCAGTGGCGCTCGCCAGCGGCGGTGCTGGCAAAGCCAGCCACATGGCCCGCAAGCCGCGGCCATTCCAGCAGCGCGAGGGTCTCTTCGGCGATGCCCGCCGCGGCCAGGTCGTCCTGCGCTGCGCTCACCCGTTCTCGCCGCCATGGGCCGGGGTGAGGGAGGGGATGGGATAGCGGCCCATGTTGGAAGGGATCCCGGCGGGGGGTTCGTAGAGGATCTCCAGCCAGTTCCCCTCCGGATCCTGCAGGTAGAAGGAGGCTGTGCCGTCGCGATGGTCGTGCACCTGGCCCACCGGGTGGCCGCTGGCTGCGAGCTGGGCATGCACCGCGTCGACGGCGGCGCGATCCTCGAGATGGAAGGCGAAGTGGGGGCCGGCGGCCTTGTAGTCGGGGCTGAGCAAGGCCACGCCGTCGCCGGTGACGGGCGACTGCAGGTAGGCCCAGTCGGGGGCATCCCAGCTGAGCCGCAGGCCGAGAGCGGAGTAAAAAGCCTTAGCCCGCTCCATGTCGGTGACCCGGAGGGCCACATGGCCGAGGCGATGGACGGCAGATTCTGCGCGGTCAGCGGCCGGCGCCATGGCGTAGGGATTGGCTCCCATCATTCTCCCGCAGCGGCTCAGCCAGCGTGTGTCCTGCGGTCCGGGATCAATGCAACGCAGTCTCTGAGAAACCACACCGGATCAAGTTCGCTGGCCAGATCAGAATCTCTTGAGCCGAGACGTCGTGCAGCAGCACGGCATGGAGCAGAGCCTGACCGTCTCCAGGGGCGGGTTTTCAGTGAATGCCACGATCACGGGCGATGTGCCAGGAGGTGCGGCAGACGCAGCCGATCGAGAAGCAGATGGCGGCACTGCCCAGCAGAGACCAGGCGCCGCTGGAAGCGACAAACCGATCGAGCTGAAGCAGATGCAGCGCCAACAACACCAAGGCGGCGGCCACGATCCAAGGACCATGCAGGTGAATGCGCAGCCTGGACATCAAGACTGGCGCAGCCAGGCGGCCGCGTCACAGGCGTGATACGTGAGGACCAGATCGGCACCGGCCCGCTTGAAGCAGAGCAGGGTTTCCAGCACCACGGCCCGCTCGTCGATCCAGCCCCGCTCGGCGGCGGCTTTCACCATGGCGTATTCACCGCTCACGTTGTAGGCGGCGATCGGCTGCTCCGATTCACCGCGCAGGCGGTGAATGATGTCGAGATAAGCCAGGCCGGGCTTCACCATCAGGATGTCGGCCCCTTCGCTCTCATCGAGCTGGCACTCGAGGATCGCCTCACGGCCGTTGGCCGGGTCCATCTGGTAGGTGCTCTTGTCTGTTGGGATTGGCTTGCCGGCTGCAGCCCGGGGCGCGGAATCCAGGGCCTCGCGGAAAGGCCCGTAATAGGCGGAGGCGTATTTGGCGGTGTAACTGATGATCCCCACGTGCTCGAAACCCTCCTCATCGAGGGCCTCGCGAATGGCGCCAACACGGCCATCCATCATGTCGCTGGGGCCGATCAGATCGGCACCGGCCCGTGCCTGGGCAACGGCCTGCTTGCAGAGGATCGCCACCGTTTCATCGTTGAGCACGACGCCCTCGTTGCTGACGATGCCGTCGTGGCCGTCGCAGGAATAGGGGTCGAGGGCCACGTCGGTCATGATCGCCATCTGGGGATGCACCTCCTTAAGGCGGCGGATAGCCCGCGGGATCAACCCATGCTCGTTGAAGCACTCGGCGCCGTCTTCAGTTTTCAGGCCGTCGGCCACTTTCGGGAACAGAACCACGCAGCGGATGCCCAGATCCCAAGCCCGGCCCACCTCCTGCACCAAGCCCTCCAGGCTCCAGCGAAAACAGCCGGGCATGGCACCGATGGGCTCGTTCGTGGCCCCCTCGTGCACAAACAGGGGGTAGATGAAATCGGCCGGGGAGAGGGAGGTTTCACGCACCATCGCCCGCAGGGCCGGGGTGCGGCGCAACCGGCGGGGGCGATAGCTGAGCTCCATGGTGCTGCGGTGGCTGGGCCGGATCCTACGGAGACACCTTCCTAGGTCAGGGGCGAGACGGAACTAAAGCTGGGCGGCTTCGATCCAACCGCTGCGGGGGTCGGCGCTGCGAACGCCTCGCAGCTGCATCAGCAGCTCCCGTTCCTGATCGGAGAGGGTGTCGGGCAGCCGCAGCACCGGGGTGAGCAGCAGGTCACCCCGGCCAGCCTTCAAGGGCCAACCCTTGCCCTTGAGGCGCAGGCTGCGGCCCAGGGTCATGCCCGGCGGCACCTGCACCGCGGCCTGGCCATCGGGGGTGGCAACCTGCACCTCGCCGCCGAGGGCCAGTTCATCGAGGCTGAGCGGCAACTCGGCGCGCAGCTGGTCGCCGTCGAGCTTCCACACCGGGTGGGGCAGCAACTCGATGGTGAGGTAGAGGTCGCCACGGCGACCGGTGCCGGGCTGGAGGTTGCCCTTGCCCTTGAGCCGCAGACGGCTGCCGGGTTTCACGCCGGCAGGGATCTTGACCTGCACGCGCTCCTCATTCACC
>JBIKUY010000242.1:0-3978 GCA_044347355.1 Prochlorococcaceae cyanobacterium
CAGCCGCGGAAGGCATCCGCCAAACCCAGCCGGATGGTGGCCTCAGCATCGAGGTTAAGCGCCGTGGCGCGACCAGTCCCAGCCCCGCCAAAGCCGCCGCCAAACCCTCCAGGGAAACCAGTGCTGAAGCCGCCGAAACCACTGGCAGCCGAGCCGCCCGGACCGCCAAACCGGCCGAGCAGGTCATTAATAAAGTCGTCGAAATTGCCGTAGCGGCCGAAGTCCACGTCCATGCCGCCCATGCCGCCGCCTGCGGCTGCCCCCGCCTGGCTCCAGTACTGACCGAACTGCTCATAACGGCGCCGCTTGTCGGGATCGGAGAGAACCTCGTAGGCCTCACTGATCTCCTTGAACTTGGCCTCAGCCGACTCGTCGCCGGGATTCACATCCGGGTGGTACTGGCGCGCCAGCTTCCGGAACGCCCGCTTGATGGCGTCGGCGTCCGCACCCCGGTCCACGCCCAGCACCTTGAAATAGTCGCGGTAGCCGTTGGCGCTCATCGGCGGGGGTAAACGGGGGGGAGGTGGGCGGAGTGCGGGGGCGGACTGGGCAGCCCCATGCAGGCCTGCCATTCTCTCAGTCGGCTCCCGCTGCCGGGGGCCACTGCCCTTCTAGCGTCGGATTCGGATCAGTCGCTCCACGGTGTTCTTCCGTTCCTGTTGCATTTGAGTTCATGCTGCATCTGAAACCGAGGCGCACCGCCCTGCTGATCACCTGCAGCATGGGCCTGCTGGGGGTGCTGGCCACAGCCAGTGCCCAGACCGGCGAGCGGGCGGCCCCGCAGGTTGCCCAAGCGAGGGCATCACTGGCGAGCTCCAGCTCCCAGCAGCAGGCGCTGGCCAACCACCTCAAGACCCGCGGAGCGGTGTTCTACGGCGCCTGGTGGTGTCCTGCCTGCACCCAGCAAAAGGCCCTGTTCGGCAAGGAGGCCGGAGCACGGCTTCCCTATGTGGAATGCACGGACGCCAGCGGCAGCGCCCGCTGCTCAGCAGCAGGCATTCGCGCCTTCCCCACCTGGGACATGCCCAGCAAACCTCGGCTGGTGGGAGTGCAGAGCGTGGAAGAGCTGGCCCGTTGGAGCGGCTTCCAGCCGTGAAGCGGCTGCGGGGGAGAGCTGTTGCTGGATGACCTGAACTCTGAGATGACCCTGATCTGAAGTCTGGCTAGCAAAGAGGAAGGAGCGGCAAGGGCACCCCATGGCCAACACGGCAGCAAGCCCTGGCCAACTGGCACTGCTGCAGTACCACGCCTACCCCTCGGAGCAGGCCCCTTACTTCAGCCACCTGCTGATCTGCAGCACCGCCCCGCTGGAGGTGGAGCGGCCCTACCGCAGTGGCCTCGACGCCGGAGACTTTGAGCGCAGCGCCGAGCAGCTGTTGACATTGCGCCGGCATCTCCATCAGTTCTTGTGCAAACCGGGTGCAGGCGTCGGCAACCAGCGCCTGCGGTTGATCGTGCGGATCCACGGTTACAACGTGCCGTTGGAGAGCGTGGAGCAGGACTACGCCGATGCCGAGCGCAAGTTCCAGAGCGATGCCCAGCGGATGTCCACAGCCCCTCCGGATGACTACGTGCTCTTCGTGCACTACGCCTGGCCTTCCGAGCGGATCGGGGCCGGAGGGCCCTTGCGCTGGATCCGGGCCATGCCGGTGGGCCTGCTGCTGCTGCTGGTGGTGGGCGGTGTGCTCGGCATCACCGCCAGCGGTGTGGCCGCCGTGACCGGCCATCTGCTCCTGGGCATCGGCATCACCCTGACGTTGCTGCGGATGGTGGTGTACTTCCGCGACCGCGACCGGGCCGGCACGTTCGGCGTGTTCGACGCGGTGGAGATGATCCGGGCGCTCCATCACCTGGTTCAGGAAATCTCCGCGAACACGGGCTTCATCAAACAACTGAAGCGGGGGGAGGCAAGCCGGATCAGCCTCAGCTTCCTGGGTCACAGCATGGGCACCTTCCTCACCACGTCGTTGATCCGGGTGCTGAGCAATGTGTTTGACGCCGATGCCGACAGCCACCTCTGGGAAGACAACCCGCTGGGCCCATTCGCCGGCCCAAGGTGCCGTGCGCCGGCAAGCCAGGAGCAGCGCCGCCAGCGAGCCGCCATCGGGGAGCTGTTCATCCTCGACCGGTTGATCCTGGTGGCCGCCGATATCCCGGTGTGGGCCATCACCACAGGCCGCTCTAACTATCTGGCCAGCTGTCTGCGGCGCTTCCGCAACACCTTCCTGTTCGTCAACGACGCCGACATGGTGCTGCGGCTGGCCTCCACCCTGGCCAACTACTTCGTGTTTCCCTCCGGCACCCGGATGGGCGGCTATCGGCTGGGGAACCTGAGCATCACCGGGCGCGGCCGGGGCGATGGTTACGGCTGGCGTGTCTCGGATCTGAGGGATCTGGAACTGCATGGGGTGGTGCGGGCCAGAGCTCTTGACGAGCCACCCTTCAGCTGTCCTCCTGCGATCGGCTACCCGCTCAACGTGATCGACTGCACCGACTACACCGACCAAGGACGCCATCTCAGTGCATTTCCCGCCGGCAACGCCCTGCTGCGGCCCTTCAACTACGCCACCACCCTGGTGCTGATGCTGCTCGCTCCTCTTGGCATCGGCCAGATCGACAGCCATGGCGGCTACTTCCGCGGCCGCTTTTGCCTGGACCTGCTCTATGAACTGGCCCTGCGAGGGGTCCCCGGCGATCAGGGCCCCTCAGGCCAGATCCAGGCCGGGCTGAAGGAGCACCGCATCACCTGGATCAGCATTCCGAGTGATGCAGTCGCAGGGCCTTGAACAAAAAGCGAGGCCCCTTCCAGGGCCCATGGGTCATTTGGGTGATAAGGCTGACCTCACCCCATCTCCCTTAGAGATGTCAGGCGGCCACGGGGGCAGCTTGACGGGAGAAACGAACGATGTTGTTCGCTGTTACGGGTTTGCTCTCACCGAGCAGGCTTCAGTCACCCTCCTTATGCCCCGTCGAAACCATTGCAGCCCCGTGATGGGGGAATGGAGCTGAGCGGAATCGAACCGCTGTCCGAAACACTGGTGTGAGCCACCTAGTCCGGCCAAGACCGGACTCCGTCATTGTGGCAGCAAAGAAGGGGGCCAAAGGGGTGGGCATCACCGAACCAGTCACCCAACGGCTAAGCGGCGTTGCGGTGGTGCCACCGGGTCTCGAGGAGCCCGCCGCGGCCGAACTCGCGGCCCTTGGGTGCGAATCCACCGAGCGACTGAGCCGGGCCGTGCGCTTTCATACCAGCCAGGCCGGGTACTACAGGTTGCATCTGCAGGCACGGCTGCCGTTCCGCATCCTGCGCGAGCTGGCCCACTTCCCCTGCCGCAGCCGCCAGGAGCTGTATGCCGGCGTGCAGGCGGCGATCGAGAGCCTGGAGCACTGGCAGAGCTGGCTGCCGCCGGACGCCAGTTTGCGGGTGGACGCCACTGGCTCGGCACCTGGCCTGGGCCACAGCCACTACAGCGGCCTGGAGGTGAAGAACGCCCTGGTGGATCTGCAGCGCCAGGAGTTCGGGCGCCGTTCCTCGGTGGACCTGGACGATCCGGACCGTTCGTTTCACCTCCACCTGGGCGGCGGCCAGGCCAGCCTCAGCCTCGATGGCAGCGGCGCCAGCCTGCACCGCCGTGGCTACCGGGCCGCCATGGGCCTGGCGCCCCTCAAGGAAAACCTGGCCGCCGGCCTGATCGCCCTCACGGGGTGGGATGGTTCGGTGCCCTTGGCCGATCCGCTCTGCGGCTCCGGCACCCTGCTGATCGAGGCCGCCCGCCTGGCCCTGGGCCGGGCGCCGGGGCTGGAGCGGGCCTTCGCCCTGGAGCGCTGGCCCGACTTTGATCCCCTCCTCTGGCAGCAGGAGCTGGCTGCGGCGCGTGGGCTGGCCCGCGAGCAGCTGGCGAACAGCCAACCGCTGGCACCACTGCTGGGCATGGAACAGGACGCCGAGGTGCTGGCCCAGGCCCGCCACAACGCCAC
>JBIKUY010000058.1:0-8072 GCA_044347355.1 Prochlorococcaceae cyanobacterium
GCGAGCGGGAACTCACCTATGAATCCGGGATGGAGCCGATCGGCGGCGCCTGGATTCAGTTCAATATCCGCTACTACATGTTTGCGCTGGTCTTCGTCATCTTCGATGTGGAGACCGTGTTCCTCTACCCCTGGGCCGTGGCCTTCCACCGCCTGGGGTTGCTGGCCTTCATCGAGGCCCTGGTGTTCATCGCCATCCTGGTGGTGGCCCTGGCCTACGCCTGGCGCAAGGGAGCCCTGGAGTGGAGCTGACCACCGTCAGCCCCTTCCAGCCCCACACCAGCTCGTCTACGCCACCCCTCAGTTTCGTCGCTGCGCCGAACCGATGACGCCCACCCCTCCCTCGATCGACGCGCTGCGGGACCTGCGCGCCGCCAGTTGCGGCCCGGTGGGGGCCCCCGCGGTGACCGCAGATCTCTCCGAGAACGTGATCCTTACCACCCTCGACGATCTGCACAACTGGTCTCGGCTCAGCAGCCTCTGGCCCCTGCTCTACGGCACCGCCTGCTGTTTCATCGAATTCGCGGCGCTTCTCGGCTCCCGCTTCGACTTCGACCGCTTTGGCCTGGTGCCCCGCTCCAGCCCGCGCCAGGCCGACCTGTTGATCGTGGCCGGCACGGTGACCATGAAGATGGCACCCGCGCTGGTGCGGCTCTACGAGCAGATGCCCGAGCCCAAGTACGTGATCGCCATGGGCGCCTGCACGATCACCGGTGGAATGTTCTCAGCCGACTCCACCACCGCCGTACGCGGCGTGGACAAACTGATCCCGGTGGACCTCTACCTGCCCGGCTGCCCGCCGCGGCCTGAGGCGATCTTCGACGCGGTGATCAAGCTGCGCAAGAAAGTGGGCAACGAGGCCCTGGCCGAGCGCGGCAACCTGCAACAGACCCACCGCTACTGCACGGTGAGCCACCAGATGAAGGCGGTGACGCCGATCGTGGATGGCAGCTATCTGCAGGCCGAAACCCAGAAGGCGGCCCTGGCTGCGGCCGCTGAACTGCCCCTGGGTGCCTTGGCCGATGAACGGCAGACCGCCGTTGCGCCGGGCGCATCCGCCAGCGCCTGATCCACTCCCTGAGCACGCCCATGTCCGAGGACACTGCCCAAGCCAGCGGCGAACCGATCGCCACCCAGGCCCCCGGTGCCGTGAGCCAGTGGCTCACGAGTCAGGGGTTCGACCATGAGCTGCTGCCCCCCGACCATCTGGGTGTGGAGGTGATTGCCGTGGAACCGGCCTTCCTCCCCCTGCTGGCCACGGCCCTCAAGGCCCACGGCTTCGACTACCTGCAGTGCCAGGGGGGCTACGACGAAGGCCCCGGCGGCCGCCTGGTGAGCTTCTATCACCTGGTGAAGCTGGGCAGCCTGGCCGACCAGAGCGAGGCCGTGCCCCATCTGCCGGTCGACGTGAAGCCTGAGGAGGTGCGCCTCAAGGTGTTCCTGGCCCGCGATGGCGATCTCACCATCCCCAGCCTCTATGGCCTGTTCCGCGGCGCCGACTGGCAGGAGCGGGAGACCTTCGACATGTTCGGCATCCGCTATGAGGGCCATCCCCATCCCAAACGCCTGCTGATGCCGGAGGACTGGAAGGGCTGGCCGCTGCGCAAGGACTACGTGCAGCCTGATTTCTACGAAATGCAGGACGCTTACTGAGCCCCTCTTAGGACACCCGCAGTTGCTGGCGGTAGAAGCGCATCACCGCCAGGGCCAGATTGCGGGGATCGTGGCGCAAGGTGGCCGTGGGCCTGGCCCCCTGCAGCGGAGCCTGCATCACCCGGTAGCCGTGACGCCGCAGCCGGCGGCTGTCGCAGATCACCGGTTCGGCGCCCAGGTGGTGGTAGTGCGCCAGCAGGGGCGAGTCCTGCATGTCTTCCTGGGCGAGCACAGCGGTGAACAGCCGTTGCTCGATGCCGATGCTGGCCAGCTGGGCCTCAATCGCGCGCAGATGGCCCTCCACATCCAACCCATCGGTTTCACCGGGCTGGGTCATCAAATTGCAGATGTAGAGGCGCGGAGCCTTGCTGCGGGCGATGGCTTCCACTAACTCTGGCACTAGCAGATTGGGCAACAGAGAGGTGTAGAGGCTGCCCGGGCCCAGCACAATGAGATCGGCATGGGCGATGGCTTCAATCGCGCGGGGCAGGGCTGGGGGCCGCTCGGGGGTACAGCCCAGCCGCACGATCGGGCTGGGGGAATGGCCGATGCGCGACTCCCCCTCGATCCGCTCCCCATTCTCCAGCTCGGCCCAGAGGCGCACATCGGCATTGGTGGCGGGCACCACCTGGCCCTGCACGGCCAACACCCGTCCGCTTGCGGTGATCGCCGCCTCGAGGCTGCCGGTGATCGCCGTGAGTGCCGAGAGGAACAGGTTGCCGAAGCTGTGGCCCTCCAGTCCGCCTCCCGCCTGGAAGCGGTACTGGAACAGGCGGGTGAGCAGGGGCTCCTCGCGGGCCAGGGCAGCAAGGCAGTTGCGAATGTCGCCAGGGGGTTGCACGCCCAGTTCCCGGCGCAGCACACCGCTGCTACCGCCGTCATCGGCCACGGTGACGATGGCCGTGAGATTGGAGCTGTAGCGCTTCAGGCCACTGAGCAGGGTCGAGAGGCCCGTACCGCCGCCGATCGCCACGATGCTGGGTCCCCGGTTGAGCCGCCCCTGGGCTGCCAGCGCATCCACCAGGAGGGTGTCCTTGTCCGGGGCCAGCGCCTGCTGGATGGTGCCAAAGCTGCGGCTCTGGCCCAGCCAGATGAGAGCGGCGCCGATGGCCAGCACCAGCGGGCCGGTGAACTCCCTCGGCAGCACGGTAGTGAGGTTCTTGAGCAGCCACTGGATCCCCGCCAAGGTCCAGTAGATGGGCTGGAGGTCGGCCCACACGGCGGCTCCCAGCAGGGCGATCAGCAGACCGAGCCCGGAGGTGAACACCCAGCGCTTCACCACCAGGCCCGGTTGCAGCCAACGCACGGCCCGTCGCGACCGGCTCACCAGGTCTTTCTGACGGAGGTCACCCCGGCCGATCCAGCCGGGGCGGGATCTCAGCCGCAGCGACCGCCGTTGCGTAGATGGCGAGCCAGGCACAGGCACGAACGGTGGCTGTTCCGGCCGAACTCCACCAACTGTAGGCAGCTCCCCTCACCGGCAGCATCCAGCGGGCGGAAATCAGGCCAGGATGGGGATCTTCGCCATCTGACCCTGGCCAGCCTCTCCCCATCCCCCGCCGCAGCTGGCACCGGGCAGGGAACCACGGGCGTGCCGGTGGCCGAACTGCGCGATCTCAGCCTCCAGTTCGGCGAGAAGCGTGTGCTCGACCGCGTGAACCTCAGCCTGGCTGCCGGCGAACGGCTCGTGGTGGTGGGGCCCTCCGGCGTGGGCAAATCCACGATTCTGCGCCTGCTGGCGGGCCTGCAGCTGCCCACCTCCGGGCACCTGCTGCTGCACGGCAAGCCCCAGACCTATCTGCGACTGGATCAGCAGCATCCACCGGATGTGCGCCTGGTGTTCCAGAACCCAGCCCTGCTCGGTTCACTCACCGTGGGGGAGAACGTGGGCTTTCTGCTCTACCGCTTCAGCCGACTGCGCGACAGCGAGATTCGTGGTCGAGTGGGCGATGCCCTCGAGGCCGTTGGCCTCGGAGGCATTGAGAACCAGATGCCCGGCGAGCTCAGCGGCGGCATGCAGAAACGGGTGAGCTTTGCTCGGGCCCTGATCCATGACCCCAGTCAGCCGAACGACGGCGTGCCGCTGCTGCTGTTCGATGAACCGACGGCAGGTCTCGACCCGGTGGCCTGCACACGGATTGAGGATTTAATCGTGCGCACCACCACCCTCACCAAGGCCAGCTCGGTGGTGGTGAGCCACGTGCACAGCACCATTGAGCGCACCGGCCAACGCATGGTGCTGATCTACGACGGCCAATTCCGCTGGCAGGGCGATCTGGAGGCCTATCGCCGCACCGACAATCCCTACGTGGTGCAGTTTCGCAGCGGTAGCCTGCAAGGCCCCATGCAGCCGGCGGAGGTGTAATCCATGCGCCGCTCCGTCCGAGAAGCCATCGTGGGGTTTTCCCTGCTGGCAGCCATCACCAGTGCGGTGGGCCTAAGCATGTGGCTGCGCGGGCTCTCCCTCACCCGCCAGCACTGGACGGTGGAAGCGCGGTTCACCCAGGCCGATGGCCTGGCGGTGCGCTCACCCGTGGTGTATCGCGGCGTGATGGTAGGCACGGTGCGCTCGGTGGCAATCACATCGGCAGCGGTGGTCGCCGAACTGGAAATCACCAACCCGAAGCTGCGGCTGGCCCAGCCAACGGTGGCCGAGATCGGCCAGGTGTCCGTGCTGGGCGGTGAATCCCAGGTGGCCCTGGTGAGCAGCGGCAGCCCCCTGCCGGATGACGCCCCCAGCCCGCGCGCCCGGGACTGCGACCGCCAGCGCATGCTCTGCAATGGCGCCAAGATCCGGGGCAGTGAGGGCGCCAGCCTCAGCAGCCTCACCACCCTCATGCACCGCATGCTCAGCCAGGTGGAGCAAGAGCAGCTGGTGGCCAAGGTCACCAAGGTGGCCACCAGCATCGATCAGACGTCCAAGGAAGCCACTGCCTTCCTCAGTGAAGGCCGGGTGCTGGTAAAGGACGGCGTGGTGCTGGTGAGGAATGGGGTCGGCCTGGTGAACGATGGCAAGGTGCTGGCCAAGAGCCTGGAAGCCTCGGTGGAGGAGGTACAGCCCACCCTCACGAACCTCAACGCCAGCTCAGCCCACCTGCGCCGGTTGATGGCCTCGATCGACAACCCCAAGGTGGTGGAAGACCTGCAACAGACCATGGCCAACGCCGAGCGGCTCACCGCCCAGTGGGAAGCCGTGGGCGGCGACGTGCACCGGCTCACCGCAGACCCGGGCTTCATGAACGGGCTGCGCAGTCTGGCTGTGGGGCTGGGTCTGTTCTTCGAAGAGCTCTACCCAGCCCAGACCGGCGCCGCGAAGGACAAGGCAACCCGGGAGGCGGCCCGCCAGAAGCAGGCGGAGCAGCTGAAACAGGAGTCCACCAAAGCACCGGCCGTGTCCCCCCGCTGAGTCACACCCCGCTGATCGCCTCCATGGCGATGGCGGCGATGGCCTGATCACTGGCCTTGGGCAGCTGCACGTATTTGCCGCCAGCGGCCTCAGCGAGCTCTTTGCCCATCCCGCTGCCGATGAACTTGCGCTCGGTGTCGATCACCAACAGCTTGATGCCCAGGGCGCGGTAGCGGCTAGCCACCTGCTTCACCTCCTCCTTGAGGTCCACCGGCTCCTCCCCCTCCAGCTGGGGCTGGCCCAGGGAGCGGCTGAGCGGCACATTGCCGCGGCCGTCGGTGATCGCCACCACCACCACCTGGCCCAGATCACCGGTGGCCAGCGCGTTGGCGGCCACGCGGGCGGCCTGGGAGAGGCCGTGGGCCAGGGGGGAGCCGCCGCCACAGGGCATCGATTCGAGGCGCCGGCGGGCGGCGGTGATCGAGCGGGTGGGGGGCAACAGCACCTCGGCCTGCTCGCCGCGGAAGGGGATCAGGGCCACCTCGTCGCGGTTTTCATAGGCCTCGGTGAGCAGCCGGATCACGGCCCCCTTGGCGCTCTGCATGCGGTTGAGCGCCATCGAGCCACTGGCATCCACCAGGAAGATCACCAGGGCTCCGGCCTTGCGCTGCAGCTGCTTGGCCCGCAGGTCGCTGTCCTCCACCACCACCTTGCGGTGCGGTTGGCGCTCGCGGCGGGATTTCTGGTACGGGGCCGCCGCCCGCAGGGTGGCATCCACGGCGATGCGCTTCACCGGGCCGCGGGGCAGCATCGGCTTCACGTAGCGACCGCGTGAATCGCTGAACACCACGGCCCGGCTGCCGCTGCCGCCACTCTTGGCCTTGGCGGCACCGAACAGCAGCAGGTCGGGGTCGATCGCCACGGCCTCGGGATCAAGGAGAAACTCCTCCGGCACCTGGGGCGGCGCCTGGTCTTCAGGGGTCTCGTCCTGATCGTCAGGCTCCTCGTTGTCGTCATCAGGATCATCTGGCTCCTGCTCGTTCTCGGGAGGCTCGGGCTCCTCAGGGGGCTGCTCCCCCTGGGGCGGCGGCGGTGGCGGCGGCTCCAGGGGCTGCTCGGGATCGGGGGGAGGCAGCTGGGAGGCCCGCGGGGCGATCACCAGGCGCACGGCCACCTGCAGGTCGTCGGCTTCCACCTGATCACGGCCGCTGAGAGCCGCATGGGCACGCGCCACCCGCACCGCATAGAGCTCGCTGCGGTGGCCCTCCACGCCGCCGCGCAGGGCCTCGTTCACCAGATAGGCAATTTGCTCACGGCTGATCTGCACATCGGGGAGCCACTGGCGCGCCAGCAGCAGCTGGGTGGCCAGGGCGTCGCTGTCCTCCTGCCACTTGGCGCGAAAGCTGTCGCTGGTTTCGGCGTGCTCGATGGCGCTGCGGCTGATCTCCACCCGCTGCTCCAGCTCCAGCACCTGGTTGGCGGAGAGGCAGATGGCGAAGCGATCGAGCAGGTGGTCGCGGACCGCCCCCTCCTCGGGGTTGAAGGTGGCGATCAGCAAGCAGCGGCAAGGGTGGCTCAAGCTCAGGCCCTCGCGCTCGATCCGGTTTTCACCAGAGCCCACCGCCGCCAGCAGCAGGTTGGTGATGTTGTCGTCGAGCAGGTTGAGCTCATCCACATAGAGCACGCCCCGGTGGGCCTCCGCCAGCAGGCCCGGCTGGAAGATGGCCTGGCCGCTGGCCAGGGAGGCGGTGACGTCCACCGAGCCCAGCAGCCGGTCCTCGGTGATGCCCAGGGGCACCTGCACAAACGGTGCAGGAATCACCTTGGTGGGCAGCAGGGCACTCGGGTCGCCGCCGCTGGGGTCGGCCCCCAGCTCGGTGAGCCGCTGTTGGGTGGGCGCATCCCACTCCTCAGGGCGCTGGGGATCGATGTTCAGCCCGGCCGGCACCGGCTGGCCCGGTGCAGGGCTGCCCAGATCAAGCACATCAATCGGCGGCAGCAGGGCATGCAAGCCGCGCGCCAGCACCGACTTACCGGTGCCGCGGCCGCCGGCGATCACCACCCCGCCCAGGCCCGGATCCACCGCCGCCAGCAGCAGGGCCAGCTTGAGGGTGCCGTGGCCGGTGATGGCCGCCAGGGGAAAGGCACGGGCCGCGGCGCTGGCGCCTGCACTTGCAGCTGATCCGCTTGCAACCATGGGGTGACCCGAGCCCTGCCTGTGTCGTGCGGGCCAGTCTCGCTGATCAGGCCCAGTGCAGCCTGGCGATCGCCTTGGGGGCCAATCTGTCCAGCGCCTCCGGCCACCCCGACGATCTCAATGACGTCTTGCTGGTGAGACCTGCCGAGCCGGCGCCCGAGCGACGGGCATGGCGGAGTGCTCGGGCCTGACGAGGATGGAACTGCGCGATGCTGGCGCCACTGCTCCCCCTCTGCCGATGGCGCCCCTGCCGCCCCCCGAGCCCGCGCGCCATCTGGAAACCACGGCGGCGCTGGATGCCCGCAAGCTCCGCTTCGAGATCAACCGGATGGAGCTGCCGATGGGGCTGGAGGGCAGCTTCGGGGTGATCAAGCATCCAGGCGCCTCGCTGGCGGTGCCGGTGCTGGGCGACGGCCGGGTGGTGATCCTGCGCCAGTACCGCTTCGCCGTGGCCACCCGGCTGCTGGAGTTTCCCGCCGGCACCCTCGATCCGGGCGAAACGCCCCTGAGCACCATGCAGCGCGAGCTGCAGGAGGAAGCGGGCTACAGCGCCGAGCGCTGGGATCCCCTGGGGGCGATGCTGCCCTGCCCGGGCTATTCCGACGAGGTGATCCACCTGTTCCTGGCCCGCGAACTCAGCCCCCTGGAGCAGCCCCCCGCAGGCGACGACGACGAGGACCTGGAGGTGCTGCTGATGGAACCGGCCGAGCTGGACGCAACCCTGGCCAGCGGCGATGAATACCTCGACGGCAAGAGCGTGACGGCCTGGCTGCGGGCCAAGCAGCTGCTGGGGCTGTAGAGGCATCCTGCAAGGCAAGTCAAAGAACCGCGATCCCCAGAATGAATACTTTCTGAGAGTTCTCTCATTCATCGACAG
>JBIKUY010000001.1:0-26016 GCA_044347355.1 Prochlorococcaceae cyanobacterium
CCAGCAGAAGGGCCAGATTGAGGAATTCACGGCTGCCGTGTTGCAGCACCTCCCGCCAGTCCGAGCGCACAGGGGAGGGCAGCACCGGTGGGCTGTCCGCCGGCAGACCGATCACCCCGGTGCGGCGCTCTAGCAGGCTCACGGTCGCCAGCGGCTGGTTGAGGCGCCGTTCCTCTAGCAGGTCGGCCCGCAGCAGTTCGGCCTCCGGCAGCAGCCGCAAGAGCAGGGCCAGGGCCAGGGCCACCACCACCGCTCCAAGGGGTCTGGCCAGCAACAGCCAGGGCTGTTGCGGGAAGGCGGCCCAGGTGCTAGCGATCACGATCGGGTTGAGCACCGGCGCGGCGAACAGAAAGCCCAGGGCTGTGCCCACGGGCGCCCCACCCACGAGCAGCCGCCGCGCCACCGGCACATTGCCGCACTCGCAGGCCGGCAGGGCAAAGCCCAAGGCTGCGCCGCTGAGGGGGCCGGCGATCGGGTGGGCCGGCAGCCGCCGCAACCAGGCACCTCCCGGGCTGAACCAGCGTGCCAGCGAGGCGATCAACACGCCGATCAGCAAAAAGGGCACTGCCTCCAGCAGCAGGCCCTGGAACAGGGCCCAGGCGGTGTTGAGTCGGACTGGAACAAGCAAGTTGAAGGAAGTGCGCTGATCAGGGTTCGGGGTGATGCTCGCAGGGCATCCAGAGGCTGCCCATCCGATGGGCGCCTTCGCAGCCCAGCTTCTGGGCCTCGCTGAGGGCCTGCTCCCGGGTGGGATACGCGAAGCGGTTGGCGGCCGGCTCGACCGGCTCGACGCCGGCATGGTGGTGGTGACGGCCAAGCCCGGGCGGGCTGCCCAGCCGATAGGGGCCCATGCCCTCCACGCCGGTCCACCACACCCCCATCACATTCACGCCGGCCACCAGCACGCCCATGCCGACCACCGCCAGGTTCACCACGCCCATGGCCACGGCCCCAAGGCTGAACACGCCCATCGGCACCACGCCGATGCTCACCACCCCCATCGGCACGATGCCGATCGAAATAATGCCCAGGGGGGCGATACCGATCGCGACCAGTTTGGGTTTTGTGCCGCAGTTACCCATGGCGTCGCCTCAGTGGGAGTGGCCCGGGGCGGGGTGGGTGGTGCCGTGCTGGGCGCAGGGCATCCACTGCTTGCCCATGCGGTGCGCACCCGTGCAGTTGAAGTGCAGCCTGGCGGCCTTCTCCGCCTCAACCTTGGTGGGGTAGAGCCCCGGCACGGCGCCGCTGCCTGCTTGGGGTTTGGCCAGGGCTGGGAGGGGCGTAAGCAGCATGGTGCCGATCAACAGGCGCAGACCGAACGCATCCATGGCGTGTGGAGGCAGTGCGCAACACCGTAAGGGGACTGCCTAAAAATCTGCTTGTTCGCCCTTGCCGATGGGGTGGCCGATTGGAACGGCGACAGGTTGTTCCTGTGGCCAGGCAGAGCAGGTCAGCGCTGCAGCCAGGCAGGGCCCAGCTCAGCCGTGGACTGACCGGCCAACGCCCCGGCTTCTGCAGCCCGTTTTGCCAAACCCTCTGGCGAACTGGCACCCTCAGATGTGACCCCTGATACCGACGCGCTGCCACGCCTTGGGCTCCAGGCGCGCTGGCATGGGTGCGGTTCGCGTCAGTGCGACGCCGCTGATGCCGCTGTGGTGTGCATTGGCGTGATCTTGCTCTGCGGCCCTTGGTGTTTGCCCCAAAGCGTTTTTCTTTGATGCGGATGATCTTTCGCTCGAATGATCCAACCAGGGCGTGCAAGACGCCCCGTCTTCTGTTGCGTGCCACGGCCCTGGTGGCGGCGTCGCTGCTGTTGGCTTGTGGCCAGCCCCCCCGTCAGCAGGCGTCCGAGGGCGGTGATCGGCCGCTGGTGCTCACCAGCTTCACCGTGCTGGCCGACCTCGCAGGCAACGTGGCCTGTGGCAAAATTCAGGTGGAATCGATCACCCGGCCCGGGGCGGAGATCCACGCTTACGAGCCCACCCCCAGCGATCTGCGCCGAGCCCAGGACGCCCAGTTGATTCTGATGAACGGGCTCAACCTGGAGCTGTGGTCGCAGAAATTTCTCGACAGCGCCAAGGGGGCGTCCCGCGCCGTGGTGAGCGAGGGGGTGGAGCTGATCCCTATCGGTGAGGACGCTGGCGCCGGTAAGCCCAATCCCCATGCCTGGATGTCGCCGCGTCAGGCGATCACCTACGTGGCCAACATCCGCGACGCCTTCATCCGCCTCGATCCTGACAACGCCGACACCTACCGGCGCTGTGCCGCCGACTACACCGCTGAACTGGAGGCTCTCGACGGCGACCTGCGCGAGCAGCTGGCCGTGCTGCCGGCGGATCGGCGCCTGCTGGTGAGCTGCGAGGGCGCCCTCAGCTATCTGGCGGCCGACTACGACCTCGACGAGGCCTACCTCTGGCCGGTGAACGCCGAGAGTGAAGTCACTCCCCAGCGGATGGAGCGGGTGATCCGCACCGTGCGCGAGCGCCAGGTGCCTGCCGTGTTCTGTGAGAGCACCGTCGACGACCGACCCCAGCGCCGCGTGGCCGAGGAGACCGGTGCCCGCTTCGCGGGCGTGTTCTACGTGGATTCCCTCTCGGAGCCGGATGGCCCGGCGCCCACCTATCTCGACATGCTGCGCCATAACGCCAAGACTCTGGTGCAGGGTCTCAATCCCAATGGCCAGTCCTGAACCCACCAACGCCGCCCTGCAGGGCCTTGCCGGCATTGCCGTTGACCATCTCACCGTGGGCTACAACGGCCGCCCGGCGGTGGTGGATGTGACCCTCTCCCTGCAGGCCGGCAGCATCTGCGGGCTGGTGGGCATGAACGGGGCCGGCAAGTCCACCCTGTTCAGGGCCCTGATGGGGTTTCTCAAGCCCAGCAGCGGCTGCATCCGCATCGCCGGCTGCAGCCTGCGCCAGGCCCAGCGCCGCCAGCTGGTGGCCTACGTACCCCAGAGCGAGCAGGTGGACTGGGACTTCCCCATCCGCGTCTGGGACGTGGTGATGATGGGGCGCTACGGCGCCATGGGCCCGCTGCGCTGGCCCTCCGCCGACGATCGCCGCAGGGTGCAGAGCGCCCTGGAGCGGGTGGACCTCTGGCCCCTGAGGGACCGCCAGATCGGCGCCCTCTCCGGTGGCCAGCGCAAGCGGGCCTTTCTGGCCCGGGCCCTGGCCCAGGGAGCGGGGGTGCTGCTGCTCGATGAGCCCTTCAGCGGCGTGGACATCAACACCGAGCGCCTGATCATCGACCTGCTGATCGGCCTGCGCGACCAGGGCGCCACCGTGCTGATCGCCACCCACGACCTGGAGTCGATCCCCAGCTTCTGCGACCGGGTGGTGCTGATCAACCGCACCGTGCTGGCCTACGGCGACACCTCCGAGGTGTTCACCCAGGCCAACCTGCTGCGCACGTTCACCACGGCGCCCCCTTCCTCCGCACCCTCTTCCTCGGCCCCCCATTGATGGATCAGCTGTTCACACCCCTGCTTGAGGCCCTTCTTCAGCCGCTGGGGATGCAGTTCATGCAGCGGGCCCTGGCCATCGGCGTGGTGGTGGCCGTGGTGTGCGCCGTGCTCTCCTGCTTCATGACCCTCAAGGGCTGGGCGCTGATGGGCGATGCGGTGTCCCACGCCGTGCTGCCCGGGGTGGTGATCGCCTATGCCCTCGGGCTGCCCTTCGCCGTCGGTGCCTTCGTGTTCGGGGTGGGTTCGGTGGGGGTGATCGGCGGGATCAAGCAGCACACCCGGGTGAAGGAGGACACGGTGATCGGTCTGGTGTTCACCGGATTCTTCGCCCTGGGACTGGTGCTGATCTCCAAGATCCGCAGCAACGTGGACCTCAGCCACATTCTCTTCGGCAACCTGCTGGGCATCAGCGATGCCGATCTGGTACAGACGGTGGTGATCAGCGCCGTCTGTCTGCTGGTGCTGCTGCTGCTGCGCCGCGATCTGTTGCTGTTCTGTTTCGACCCCAGCCATGCCCGCACGATCGGCCTGAACACCGGGGTTCTCCACTACCTGCTGCTCACCCTGGTGAGCCTGGCGGCGGTGGCCGGTCTGCAGACCGTGGGCATCATTCTGGTGGTGGCGATGCTGGTCACACCCGGCGCCACCGCCTACCTGCTCACCGATCGCTTCGATCGCATGACCTGGCTGGCCGCCCTCTCGGCCGTGAGTGCCACCGTGCTGGGCATCTACTGCAGCTACTGGCTGGATGCCTCCACGGCCGGCTGCATCGTGGTGGTGCAGACCCTGCAGTTCCTGCTGGTGATGCTGCTGGCCCCCCGCCACGGGTTGCTGGCCCAGCGGGCCTCCAAGGCGGCCGCCACCGGTTCGGCATCAGGGGGCACCCAGGGCTGAGCAGGACGGACAAAAACGCTAGAACGGGAACGATTCTCGCTTTTGTACCGGGTCTCGATCCCGGTCCTGCTTTCCATGGCCTTCTCCGCCGCCGTTCCCGCCGCCGAGCGGCTGCCGGTGACCGTGCTCACCGGCTACCTCGGCGCCGGCAAGACCACCCTGCTGAACCGGATCCTCTCCCACGAGCACGGGCTCAAGGTGGCGGTGATCGTGAACGAATTCGGCGAGGTGGGCATCGACAACCAGCTGGTGATCGATGCCGACGAGGAGATCTTCGAGATGAACAACGGCTGCATCTGCTGCACCGTGCGCGGTGATCTGATCCGGATCATCGGCAATCTGATGAAGCGCCGCGACCGCTTCGACCACCTGGTGATCGAAACCACAGGCCTGGCCGATCCCGCCCCGGTGATCCAGACCTTCTTTGTGGACGAAGACCTGCGCGATGAGCTGCGCCTCGATGCGGTGGTCACGCTGGTGGATCTCAAACACGTTGCGCTGCATTGGGAGTCGGAGGAGGTGCAGGAGCAGCTGGCCTTTGCCGACGTGCTGCTGCTCAACAAGGCCGATCTGGTGAGCGACGCCGAGCGCGCCACGATCGAGCGGCGGGTGCGCGCCATCAATCCCGTGGCGCGCCTGCTCACCAGTTGCAACGCGGATGTGCCGATGCAGGAGCTGCTGGGGGTGGAGGCCTTTGAGCTGGAGCGGGCCCTGAGCCTCGATCCCGGTTTCCTGGTCGAGGAGCACGACCATGAGCACGACGACGCGGTGGGCTCCCTGGCCCTGGTGGAGGAGCGGCCGATGGATCTCGACAAGCTCGGCAGCTGGCTCTCCCAGCTGGTGGCCGATCGCGGCCCGGACCTGTTCCGCATGAAGGGGATCATCCAGCTGGCCGGTGAAGACCGCCGCTATGTGTTCCAGTCGGTGCACATGCTTCTCGATGGGGATTTCGATCGCCCCTGGAAGCCCGGCGAGCGGCGCCGCACGGAATTTGTGATCATCGGCCGCGATCTCGATGCCGACGGCCTGCGGGCCGGGTTTGCCGCCTGCGTGGCCTGAGGGGCAGCGGTGATGTCCCGCGGGGAACCTCTGGTGCGGGAGCGGCTCTGCGGAGATCTCCAGCAGCCGATCTCCACGCTGGCCTGGTCGGCCGACGGCCAGTTTCTGGCGATCGCCAGCACCGGCGGCGAGCTGCTGCTGCTCGACTTCCGGGCGGGCTGCGACGAGCTTCTGCGCGGTGACCACGACAGCAGCCTCGACGTGCTCGGCTTCAGCGGCGATGGCCAGTTCCTGATGGCCGCCGGTCAGGGTGGCGAGCTGCTGCTCTGGGAGCTGGGCGGCACAGGGGTCAGACCGATGGCCCTGGATCCGATTCCCCTTGGCTGTGGCTGGATCGATGCAGCGGCCTGGCAGCCCCGGGGCCTGCTGTTGGCGCTCGCTGCGGGTTGCCAGGTGCGCCTCTGGGATGGGGCCAGCCGCCAGTGGCTCGATCGGGGGCTGGGGCTGCCCGGTACGGTCCAGGCTCTGGCCTGGAGCGCCGACGGCGGCAGTGTGGCCGCCAGCTGCAATGGCGAGCTGGTGGTGTGGGAGCCCGAGGCCAGCCCGGCTTTGCCTCCTCTGCGTCAACCCACCGCTTCAGCGGGGCTGGCCCTGGCCTTTGCACCCGTTGGCGGGCTGCTGGCCCTCGGTCAGCTCGACCGCTCCCTGCTGCTCTGGCCCGAAGGGGGGCGTGGAACGCCCTGGCAGATCAGTGGCTTCCCGGCTAAGGTGCGCCGGCTGGCCTGGAGCGATCGCAGGGGGCGGCTGGCCCCGGCCCTGGCGGTGGCCTCCGCCGAAACCCTTGTGCTCTGGACCCAGCACGACAGTGGACCACAGGGTTGGCGGCCCCAGCCCCTCCCCTGGCATGGATCGAGGGTGAATGCCCTGGCCTTTGCCCCCGGCAGCAACCTGCTGGCCAGTGCCAGTGCCGATGGCACCGTGGCGCTCTGGGATGGCGGCGGCGTTCTGCGCCAGCCTCTGGAGGGAGAGGGCCAGGGGTTCAACGCCCTGGCCTGGCGCCCCGATGGTCGTCACCTGGCGGCCGGTGATGCCCAGGGGCGATGGTGGCTGTGGCCGGTGGCTGCGCTCCCCCAAGAGCGGTTCTGGACTCGGCGCGCAGGGGGTATGGGCTTTGGTTGAGTGGCGTGTTGCCTACGTTCTGCTGGGGTGGCGCCTACGCATCAGCATCACCAGGCAGGCGCAGGCGATCAGGGGGCCTGGCGGCAGGTTGAAGCCCAGGGCCATCCCACAGCCTGCCAACGCAACCCCCAGTCCTAGGCCGGCGGCGCGGGCCAGGCCCTGCGGCAGGCTCCGGGCCGTGGTGAGGGCCGCCAGGGAAGGGGCGCAGATCAGGGCCATCACCAGGGCCAGCCCCACGGCGGCGGTGGCGCTCACCACCACCAGGGCCGTAAGAGCGGCCATCATCAGCCGCAGGCCCTGCAGCGGCAGTTCGATGTCCGCCGCACCTTCCGGATCCAGCCCCAGCCACTGCAGCTGCCGAAAGCGCATCCCCAGCACCACCAGCAGCAGCGCCAGGGCCGCGAGGAGACGCAGCAGGTCGGCGGGACCCGCAGCTAGCAGATCGCCGAACAGCAGGTCGTCGAGATCCACGGGCAAGTCCAGGCCCTGGATCAGCAGCACCCCCAGCCCGAGGCTGGCGGCTAGCACGGAGTTCAGCACGGCTTCCGCCTGGCCGCTGCCGGCGGGTCGGCCCGCCATCAGCAGCTCGGCCAGCAGAACCGCTCCCATGGCACCGCCCATGCCCCCCAACAGCACTGGCCAGCCCAGGGCCTGGGCCATCACCACCCCCGGCAGCACGGCGTAGGCCATCAGGTTGGTGCTGAGCACCCGCTGCTGCAGCACCAGCAGCGTGCCCAGCAGGGGGCACACCAGGCCGCACAGGGCGGCCAGCAGCAGGGGGATCAGCCACCAGGGCTCCAGCAGCATGGTCATGGCTGCGCCACCAACTGGCCGTGCTGCAGCCGCAGCAGCCGCAGCCCCCGCAGAGTGGGCGGCAGCTCACCATGGGCAGTGAGCAGCACGGCCGTTCCCTGCGCTGTCAGGGCGCTGATCAGGGCACCCAGCTGGACTCTGCTTGAGGCATCCAGACAGGCCAAGGGTTCATCGAGCAGCAGCACCTCCGCCTGCCGGGCCAGTGCCCTGGCGATCAGCGCCCGCTGCCGCTGGCCCCCGGAAAGGCTGCTGATCGGCGCCTGGGCCAGGTCCGCCAAGCCAACCTGCTCGAGGGCGTTGCGGCTGCGTTGGGGGTGGCCGCTGCAGCCCAGGCCTACCAGGCCTGCCAGGTGGATGGGGTAGTGCCAGCGCAGCGAGGGCGTCTGGGGTACCAGGGCCAGCCTGTGCCTTTGTCCATGCAGGGGGCGACCGGCCAGGTGCACTGAGCCGGCGGAGGGTTGCAACCTGCCATGCAGCAGATGCAACAGGCTCGACTTGCCGGCCCCGTTGTCGCCCTGGATCAGGGTGCACGACCCTGCCGCTAGCTCGAGGTCAAGGTCCCTCAGCACGGGACGCTCGCCGTAGGTGAAGCAGAGCTGGCGTGCCTGGAGCAGGGGGACATCCATCGCCAAGCGCGGCGCGAGTGGCGGCCCCTATTGTGCCGGTGCATGTAGTGAGAACCGTTATCATTCAATGTCAAGCGGTGCTCGCAGGTGGTTTCTCTGCTGTTGGTTGGACTTCCCGGCGCCCTGCGCAAGCTCAGAGGTTTCGGGATGGCCGCTGCGGCGCTGCTGACAGCCCTTCCCGGCCAGGCAGCCGGTCTGCCCATGGTGGTGGCGGCGGACGGCGTGCTCTGCGATCTCACCCGCACCCTGGCGGCCGATCAAGCCCGGGTGGTGTGCCTGATCCCCGCCGGCACCGATCCCCACCAGGCGGCATTGCGGCCCCGGGATCGCCAGGCCCTGGCCGAGGCCCGGCTGGTGTTGTTCAACGGCTATGGCCTCACGCCGTCCCTGGAGCGGGTGGCCAGCAAAGCTCCCCGGATTGCCGTGGCGGAGCAGGCCGTGCCCCAAAGCCCTGGCGGCGATCCCCATGTGTGGCACAACAGCACCCAGGCCGCCGCCATGGTGCGGGTGGTGGAGGGGCGTTTGCTGGCCGTGCTGCCTGCCGCGGCCGCCCCTGGCGTGAAACAGCGCGGTCAGGCTGCGCGCGCGGTCCTGGACGAGCTCGGCAGCTGGACCGGTGCCCAGGTCCGCACAGTGCCGCAGGGCAGTCGGGTGCTGGTGACCGAGCACCGCGCCTTCAGCAGCTTTGCGCGCCGCTACGGCGTTCGCGAACTGCCGCTGCTGGATTCCTTCACCACCGCCGGCGTGCTGCGGCCCGACAGCCTCGCCGCCATGACCAAGGCGATTCGGGAATCGGGAACCCGCCAGCTGTTTGCCGAGTCGCTGCCGGTGTCCAAAACCCTGCGGCGGGTTAGCCGCAGCAGTGGCGTGCCGGTGAATTCCACCCCGCTCGTGGCCGACGGCCTGGCCCCTGGCCGCTCCACCGTGCAGACCGCCACGGGCAATGTCTGCACCTTCGTGAACGGCCAGGGCGGGCGTTGCGATACCGCCGCTGCCGATCGGCTCGCCCAGCGCTGGGCCGCCATTCGCTGATCCATTTGTCCCGCTTCGCCCACCACCTCTCCTGTTGATCCGACCCCCATGTCCAGCGCCTACCCGTTCCGATCTCTCCACTGGCCGGGCCTTTTCGCTTCAGGGGTTCTGGCCCTGGCCTGCTCCATACCCGGTTCGGTGCTGGCCCACGGCGCCGCTGGTGGTGCCGACCTGGCCCCCGGCGAGTTTCAGATGGCCCCGGTGCTCACCATCGAAGGCCACGCTGGGTTGGAGAACAACCTCGACGACCGCCCCCGTCACTACGCCGTGGATGGCCTGTTTGGCGTGGTGATGGAGTGGGGCTTGCCCAACCGGGGCAGTGTCGCCATTGAGGCGATGATCGGCCCGGCCCTGGTGTGGGGTGAGGCCGAACATTTCTACGGCCGGGCCCACGTGGATGACCACGGCGATCACCACGGCGATCACCATGACGAGCACCACGATGACCACCACGGTCACCGGCATCTGGGGAAGTCCAGGCAGGCCCTGCGGCACAGCCGCGCCGACAACGTCCAGCGCGACGATCATGATGGCCATGGTCATGGCGGGGCCCCCTTTCGGCGTGCCGACATCAAGGGGCAGCTGCAGGCCCGCTATGCCCCGAACGATCGTCTCTCGTTCATGGCTGAATGGAAGCCCTATTACGTCACCCGAAACCAGGGGGAAGACATCAAGGGCCTCAAGAATGAGGTTGGGATTGGCATGGTGTGGGCCCTGGGGGATGGCGATGTGAATTTCGCCTTGGGGGATGGACTGGAAACCATCGCTGACGGTCTGTTTCTTTCTCTCGACAACCGAACAGGCTGGGAATCAGACGGCACCTACATCGGCAACTACACCGATCCCTGGTTGGGTCTGGGCTTCAACATTGACCGCCTGAATGTGATTCTCACGGGCGGCCCGCGCTTCTACAGCCCTGGCAACGACTCCGGCCTGTCCAGCCGCACCGATTGGGGCGGCGAGCTTGAGCTGGAGCTGCCTGTGGGCAGGAGTGCGGTGCTGTTCGCCCACTGGAAGCCGATCTACAGCAGCAAGGGCGGAGAAGGGTGGGGCCGCGGCTGGCAGCACCACATCGGCACGGGAGTGACCTTCCGATTCTGAGGGAGGACGCCGTTCACGCATGTGGGGGCGGCCTGGCAGCACGAGCCCCTCGCCACTGGAATGAGATAGGAACCGTTCTCGTTTTGGCGGGTGCTGGCGCCGCGCTCGTTCTCTCCCGTCTTCCCGAAGTTCGCCGGCATCTTCGCCATCAGTCCAGATGCCTCTCTGGCTCTCGGAAGGCCTGCTCACGCTCTTGCTGTGGAACCACCTGCAGAGCTACGGCAAGCAGGAACTCCAAACCCTCCACCTGCTCCAGCAGGCGAGCTGATCCAATGACAACAAAACGGGCAATCCCCCCATGGCAACCGGCTGCTGGTGCTGGCGGTGCTGCTCCTCTCCGCCCTTCCCCCGCTACTGGTGGGCAGTGTGTTTGCGGGCACCGACGACCAGGGCACAGAGGCCATCACCGCCATCCGGCCTGACTACGAACCCTGCTTCAACCCTGTGCTGGAGCCGGCCATTGCTGCCATCAAGAGTGTGCTTTAAGCCTCCTGGTCGGGCATCGTCGTCGCCGTCGTTGAATGTCTGGTGATCGACTGGGGCCTGCTGGTGCTGGAGGGCGAACCCGCCGCGGTGTTCAGCCGAAAACACGAGCTTGAGGCGCTGGGTCCAGGGGTGCTCTGGCCGGGGCAGTTTTTCAGCACTCTGTGTGGTCCATAGGCGCTCGTTCCGATCGATACCCGTGAGATTCGGAGTCCTGAAGTAGCGGTGAGCGGCTCAACCTGCCTTGGCATCCAAGGCTGCTCTCTGGCTGAGGTTCGGCCATGTCCATCAACCGGACCGGTTGATGGATGGTGAGACCAGCCTCACCTGATTGGCGATGTCCAGGGCTGAGCGGCAGGAGCAGCGCACCTGGTAATCCTGCCGGCGACAAGCCAGAAGGGCAGGTGTACGGCGCTGCTTGTCGAATAAACAGGGAATCCTCATTGGTTCTCCTCCACCATCATCCAGAGCGTGCGGTGGGCGTCCACCATCTCAAGCGCTTCGAGGTGTTCGTCTGTGAGGGCACGGGCATCACCCATCCGCAACTCCAGCGATAGTTTCGAGAGCCGCTGCATGCACCAGTCGCGTACCTGGGTGAGCTGAAGTGTGCGATCCAGAGTGGCTGGTTTCGTCGGTTCCATGAGGCTCCAAGCACGAAGACTGTCCAGTGTGCTGGGGCTTCGGGATGGTCATCGATCCGATTTCACTGTTTCAGGTGACCATCAGCACAGCGCCAATGCCGACTGGGCACAGGCCCTCGCTTCGATCCATTGTTTGTGGACACCGGATGAGCGACTTGCCCTTTGCGGCGCTCCGCAGCTGTTGCGGATCCACATCGAGGCGTGATCCCAGATACCCGAGAGCGTGCCCGGCTGAGGGCCCGGCGTCAGGCTGCATCGTTAGACCGGTGCGGCTTTCGGAGAGCCATGACGCTCACGATCTTTTTCGCCACGTCCACCGGAAAAACCGAGGATGTCGCCCAGCGGCTTGCCACTTTTCTGGGTGGTTCAACCAACCTTCGCGATGTTGACGCGCTGTCTTCCGCTGAGGAGTTCTGCGCTGTTGACGCGATGATCTGCTGTGTGCCCACTTGGAACACAGGTGCTGATTCCCTGCGCTCAGGTACATCCTGGGACAGCTACGTGGAAGACATTCCCGAGATCAGCCTGCCAGGCAAGCCCGTGGCAATTCTTGGCCTTGGTGATTCCTCCAGCTACAGCGACTATTTCTGTGACGCCATGGAGGAGCTGTACCGAGCCTTCGAAGCGGCCGGCGCCCGAATGGTGGGGACCGTATCCACGGATGGCTACACCTTCAACGAGTCGAAAAGTGTCATCAATGGCCGCTTCTGCGGCTTGCCGATTGATGAGGACAACGAGGCTGATCTCACCGATGAGCGGCTCAGCGCCTGGGCCCGGCAATTGCAGCAAGAGATGGCCGCACAGCTGACCTGAGCCCCACAGGCACCGTTGGCGGAGTGCGGTGGCAGCCCACTCCCCGCGCCACTACAGTTCGGTGAGAACCATTCTCGTTCCGGTTCGCATGGGGGATGACCGCTGCAGAGAGCGCTGCCTTATTGGCGGCGCGGCGTCGGATCTGACGCCTGGGTCACCGCCCCCTTCGCCGTTCCTGTCGCCTACCTCGCCCATGCCTGTTCTGTCTGCTCGCCTGCGGTCCGTACCCCTGCGGCGCGTTGCTGCCCTGGGGATCGTGGTCCTGATCGGGGCCTGCGCCACCCCTCCCCAGGAGGAGAAAGCGACCCAGGCCGGTGGCGACTTGCAGGTGGTGACAACCTTCCTTCCGATCACGCTGTTCACCCGGGCCGTGGCAGGCGAGTGCGCCACGGTCACGGCCCTGATTCCTCCCTCGATCGGGCCCCACGACTACCAGTCGAGCCCCGGCGACGTCACGGCACTCAGTCAGGCCGCCGTGCTGGTGAAGAACGGCCTGGAAATGGAGGGCTTCCTCGACAAGCTGGTGAGCGCCGCCGAGAACCCCGATCTGGTGGTGATCGATTCCAGTGCCGGCGTGGCCACGATCGAGTCTGACGATGACCACGGCCATGACCACGGCCATGACCATGGTGATTCCCACGGCCACAGCCATGGCCCGGTGAATCCCCACATCTGGCTGGACCCCCTACGGGCCGTTCAGCAGGTGGAGGCCATCCGCGACGGCCTAGCGGCTGCCGATCCCAGTTGCGCCGACGGTTACCGCCGCAATGCCGAGGCCTTTATCGCTGAGCTGCGCCAGCTCAACGACGCCATGGCCGATCGACTGAGGCCGTTCGCGGGCCAGACCTTTGTGGCCTTCCACGACGTTGCCCCCTACTTCGCCGAGCGCTACGGCCTGAAGGCCGAGTTTCTGGTGGATGTGCCGGAGATGAACCCCTCGCCGGCCGACCTGCGCCGTGTGGCGGAACGGGTCAAGGCCACCCAACTCCAGGCCCTGCTCAGTGAACCCCAGGAGGGCGCCCGTTCATTCAATACGCTGGCGGAAGACCTCGGTATCCGCATCAGCGTGTTCGATCCACTCGAAACCGGCAGTGAGGAGCAGGCCCGCAATCCCGCCAGCTATTTCGAGGTGATGCGTCGCAACGTGGACAACCTGGTGGGCGTGTTCGGAGGCTGAGCGGGAGGTCCATGGCAGAACTGGTGCTGGAGGTGCGGGACCTGCGGGTGAGCCGGGAGGGGGTGCCCGTGGTGGATGGGGTGAGCTTCCAGCTGCCGGCCGAGAGCGACACAGCTCTGGTGGGTCCCAACGGAGCCGGCAAGAGCACGCTGGTGGCGGCCTTGTTGGGGTTGCTGCCCCGTCAGGGGGGAGAAGTGCGGTTCCTGGGCCAGCCCCTCGGCCCCCATGGCCACTGGCCCCGGGCGATTCGCAGCCAGCTGGCTTACTTGCCCCAGACCCTGGCGGTGCGCGGCCGCTTCCCGCTCACTGTGCGCGATTTCGTGGGTTTTGGCTTCGATCCGCCTGGCCCCCGCTGGCCCTGGCCCGGCGACCGCCGCCGCAGGGCGGCCATCGCCAGGGCTCTGGAGCGAACCGATTGCATTCCCCTGGGCGATCGCCTGATCAGCGAACTCTCCGGCGGCCAGTGGAAGCGGGTGCAACTCGCCTTCTGTGTGGTGCGGCCGCGGCGGCTGCTGGTGCTCGACGAGGCCCAGGCCGGTCTTGATGCCCCCTCCAGCGAGCGCTTTCAGCAGCTTCTGCTCGACCTGCGGCGCCAGGAAGGCTGGACCCTGCTGCAGGTGTCCCACGACCTGGACATGGTGCGGCGCAGCTGTGATCAGGTGCTCTGCCTCAACCGCCAGCTGCGCTGCAGCGGCAGCCCCGAGCACGCCCTCAGCCCCCAGCGGCTGGCGGAGCTCTACGGGCCCGGTTATGTGGCATACCGGCACCACCACCACCACCATGCTCCGCTGCCGCAATGAGCGGCGCGGATGCCCTGCAGGCGGCACTGCAGCAACCCTTCATGCAGCGGGCCCTGGTCGGCGGCCTGCTCACCGGTTGCCTGGGGGGCCTGCTGGGCAGTTTTGCAGTGCTGCGTCAGCTGTCGTTCTTCAGTGACGCCCTGGGCCACTCGGCCCTGCTTGGGGTGAGCATTGCCGTGTTGCTCAACCTCAATCCCACCCTTGTGCTGATTCCCTTCGCGGTGCTCTTTGCCCTGCTGGTGAACCAGCTGGTGCAGCGCAGTCGCCTGCCCACCGACGCCCTGCTCAACATCGTGTACTCCAGCTCCCTGGCCTTCGCCGTGGTGGCCCTGAGCCTGGTGGAGACCTACCGGGGCGGCATCCAGCAGCTGCTCTTCGGCGACATCCTCGGCATCAGCTGGTTCGACCTTTGGGTGATCGCCGGCCTGTTGGTGCTGGCCCTCGGCTACCTGATCGTGAGCCTGCGGGCCCAGGTGCTGCTCACCCTGGATGACGACCTGGCTGGTGCCTTCGGCGTGCGTATCCAGGCCCATCGTCTGGCCTTCATCATCCTGCTGGCGGTGGTGGTGGCCGTGTCGATCAAGGCCGTGGGTGTGCTGCTGATCAGTGCCTTTGTGGTGATTCCCGCCTGTGCCAGCCGGCTCGTGAGCCGGCGGTTGCCCCTGTATCTCCTTGGTTCCGTCCTGCTGGGCGGGGTTTGTGCCCTGCTGGGGCTCCTCGGCTCCGGCCTCACCAACCTGCCCTCGGGCCCCTGCGTGGTGATCGTGCAGTTCACGGGTTTCCTGCTGGCCCTGCTGGTCAGCCAGTGGCGCCAGGCACCGGGCATCAGGCGGCCAGGGCCACCACACGGTCTTGCACCTGGAGCTGCACCCGGCAACCCTCCGGCAGGCACGGCTGGGGCGGGGTGATCACGGTGAGCGACTCCTCGCCAAGGCGCACCCGGTAGAGCTGGTCGTGGCCGCGGAACTCGCGCACTTCCACGGTGGCCTGGGCGGCCGGATCAGCCACCAGCCGGATCTGCTCCGGGCGTACGGCTACCTGGGTGTAGCCCTCGGCCGGCTTCAGCAGGGACAAAAACCCAAGGATCGTCTCCACCCGCTCCCCATCAGCCCGGCCCTCCAGCACATTGGAGCGTCCAAGAAAGCTGGCCACAAAGGCGGTGGCTGGCTGGCCGTAGATGACATCGGCGCGGCCGATCTGCACCAGGTGACCCCGCTCCATCACCGCCAGGCGATCGGCCGTCACCATGGCCTCTTCCTGGTCGTGGGTCACCAAGATGGCGGCTGTATTCGTTTGGTGGAGCAGCTGGCGCACCTCCTGGCGCATTTGCACCCGCATGGCCGCATCCAGGTTGGAGAAGGGCTCATCGAGCAGCACCAGGGCTGGGGCTGGCGCCAGGGTGCGGGCCAGGGCCACCCGCTGCTGCTGTCCGCCGGAGAGCTCGTGGGGGAAGCGCTTGCCCAGGTGGGCTAATCCCACCAGCTCCAGCATCTCCTCCACCCTGCCCCGGGCCTGGCCGCGGGGCAGGCGATGGAGACCAAATCCCACATTGGCCGCCACGGTGAGATGGGGGAAAAGGGCGTAGTCCTGGAAGACCAGGCCGAAGCCGCGCCGCTCCGGTTGCCAGTGGGTGATCTCCTGGCCGTTGAGACGCACCACGCCCCGGTCGGCCCGCTCGAAGCCGGCGATCAGGCGCAGGGTGGTGGTTTTGCCGCAGCCGGAAGGACCCAGCAGCGCCAGCAGTTCCCCCCGGGCGAGTTCGAAGCTCACCCCATCCACCGCCGCAGCCCCGCTGCCGTACTGGCGGGTGAGCTGCTCGATCTGGAGAAGGGGAGAAAGGCTCATCAAAAACGCTGGGGATCGGCTGGAATCCGGGTCGTGACCTGTTCTATCCACCGGCCCGGGCGATCCCGGCATCGGTGATACGCTCGGATGTAACAAAAGGCACACTCGCGCCGTTTGGGGCTCAGCCCTGGAACCAGTCCGGTAGAGCCTCGTAGTAGGCGGCGTTCTTCTCGTTTTCGCGGGCTTCGGTTTTCCAACAGCAGGCCCGGCCGCCCTCGCGGGCCTGCAGCAGGGCATTGGCCCAGCTCCACACCAGTTCGGCGCTGGCCTCCATGCCCACATTGGCCATCACCCGCAGGTCGAGGGCGCCCTGGTGGTGCAGTTGTTGCCAGGTGGCCAGCAGCGGGTCGTCGGCACTGGCCAGGAAGGTGTGGTCGAACTGCTGGGCGAGCTGGGCCTCCAGCGCTTTGAGGCTGGAGAAATCCACCACAAAGCCGCAGTTGTCCAGGGTGCTGGCCCGGAACCAGAAGGTGAAGCTGCGGCTGTAACCGTGCACGAAGCGGCACTGGCCGCCGTGGCGCCACTGGCGGTGGGTGCAGGGGTAGCCGTTGAAGGTTTTGCTGCAGGTGTGGGCCGGCGTGGGCATGGGAGAGGATCGGGGCAGCAGCAGCGCAGGGGCCTTGACAGCATCATTTCAGCCACCTGATCCCGCCTTCATCGCCGGGTTGCGCTTCAACGAGGTCGGCCTGATCCCGGCCGTGGCCCAGGACTGGCTGGACGGCGCCGTGCTGATGGTGGCCTGGATGAACAGCGAGGCGCTGGAGCGCACCCTTGCCAGCGGTGAGGTGCACTATTGGAGTCGCTCCCGCGGCGAGCTCTGGCACAAGGGGGCCACCAGTGGTCACACCCAAGCGCTCAGGGGGCTGCGCTACGACTGCGACGCCGACGTGCTGCTGCTCACGATCGAGCAGCGCGGTGATGTGGCTTGTCACACCGGCGCCCGCAGCTGCTTCTACGAGGACGGCCCGGAGCCCACGGCTGGTGGGGCCTCGGCGCTACCGCCGCCGGCCGATGTCTGCACCGAGCTGATGCGGGTGATTGAGGGCCGTCGCGACCACCCTGAGCCCGGCAGTTACACCAACAGGCTTTTGGAAGGGGGTGACAACCGCATTCTCAAAAAGATCGGCGAGGAGAGCGCCGAATTCGTGATGGCCTGCAAGGACGGCGCCGCCGCCGAGATCGCCGGTGAGGCGGCCGATATTCTCTTTCACGTGCAGGTGGCCCTGGCTCACCACGGTGTGAGCTGGCGACACGTGCAGCAGGTGCTGGCTGCCCGCCGCGGCGCGCCGCGGCGGGGCTGAAAGGGGCTGGCCTGGGGGAGCTGGATCAGATCAGCCCTGGGAGCCGGTGCTGAGCATGGCCAGGGCCGTCCAGAGCACGAAGCCGGTCAGCACGAAACCCCCTGTGGCCACGAACCAGCGCCAGGCGTTCTGCACCGCTGGGGTGGGTTGGTTGGCCAGCCAGGCCGGCCGGGGCCAGCCGCTGGCGGGGCTCCAGCCACCGCCGCTGCCAGCGGGGGCGCGGAGAGCCATCGTGTCGCGCCAGTAGGCGTTGTAGCGGGGGGCCTGCTGGTTGAAGGGCATGGTGCCCACGGCCTGGCCGGCCAGCACCCGCGAGCGCTGGTAGGGCAGAAGGTCTTCCCCGAAGGCTTCCAGGTACTCCGGCGAGTCGATCAGGGCGTCGATGAAGGCCGGCAGCCCCTGCTCGGCTATCACGATCGACCAGGCGATGCGCTCCTGCTCGCCGTGCACCGGCCGGCCGAGCACCCGGCCCACCACCTGTTCCACCACCCGGTAGTTGCTGTTGCAGCGGTAGAAGTCGTTGCGGAATTTGTCCGACCGCAGCAGCTGGCGGATGAACTCCCGGGTGCTGATCTGGCCGGAGCGCAGTTGCGACTCCAGCACCGCGTCCCGGTCGGCCTTGAAGGCGTGGAAGAAGATCTGGCGGTAGGCCTGCTCGATCAGGGCGTCGCTGGCTGCGCGCTCACGCTGCGGGCCGGCCCCGTTGCTCTGGCGCGGGGATTCCTCGTTGGCGTCGAGAAAACTGCTCACACGAGCATTGTTGGTGAGCGGCTTGGTTGCCAGAACGGGCAGGGCCATCGGGCGGGGAAGTGCAAAACGCGCAAGGTATGGGCACTCCTGCCCGTAGTGTCGGCTTGCGCGGCAAACCACAAACAAGTTCACCCTGCGCAACACCCCGCAATGAAGCGCGCCCCTGGAGTTAGGGCCGCGAGGGAGCCAGCCGAAGCCCCGGCTGTTGCTGCAGCCAGAAAAAGGTGGCCCGGTCGCGGGTGCTGAGTTCCAGCACCGGCATCGCTCCGGGCACGGCGGCCATGGCATCGCCCGGCTCCTCACTGTGGCCCCAGAGCCCGAGGGCATGGCCCAGTTCATGCAGGGCCGTGGCCTGCATGGCGCTGGGACGCTGGCCAGGGCTGATTTGCACCACCACCTGGGGTTCCAGCTGGCGCTGCCCATCCCGTTGCACCACCACCAGCTGCAGCTCGGCCCGGCCATGGCTGGCCCTGCCGCCGCGCAACGGGGGACGGCGCCGCAGGATGCGCACCTGGGCAGCTTCCGGCAGGGTCACCCGCTGGATCGGCACTAGCTCGGCCCAGCTGGCCAGGGCTGCATCCACGGCCTCCAGCCAGGCTTGATCCCAGCGGGCTGCTGGCCCCTCGCTGGTTACCGGTTCCACCCAGACGCACCAATGATCACGCCGGGGCCAGCCGAAGGGGGTTCCCCTGAGCTGCTGGCGGTAGTCGCGCTCTGCGGGAGGGGCAGTGGGAGGGGCAGTGGGAGCGGGAGGGGCAGGCGGAGGGGCATCGGCTGATGCCCGTGCCGCCGGTGGAGGGATCACCTCCAGCACCGTCGTGGGTGAGCAGGCAGGGCCGGCCTGCGGTTGGGCCGCCAACGGGGTCGTGCCCAGCCAGAGGGCCAGTCCAGCCAGCCAGCTGGCCAGACGTAAGGGCATGGGCCCTGGGACCATCAGCCGCCGTTTCCGCCGGGCAGCCCCACGCCGCGGGCCATCAGGGTGGCCAGCAGAGGGATTAGGGCAAAGCCCACCAGCTCGATGTTCAGGATCCAGGCCAGACGATTGGCCAGGGCTTCGCTCACCTGGGGCAGTTCCCCCTTGCGCAGGGGGATGGCCCAGAGGATGTAGGTGATCGTGGGGTAGAGCGACAGCCCTCCAACGCTCAAATACAGCCCCACCTTCCACCAGAAGAGGGGGTTCTCGGTGTAGAAGCTGCTGCCCTGACCGAAGTACAGCACGCGCAGGATGCCGCTCACCAATAGGGCCAGGGCGGCCATGCCGTACACCACGTCCGTGATCACCATCAAGGTGGCGTCGGCTTTGCTGGGGTTGGGCTTGATCAACCGCCGCTCCAGCACCAGGGCGCCGAAGCAGAGCATGAAGCTCAGGTAGTGAACGTAGGCCACGCCTGCGCGGCTGAGAATCTCGGGGGGAATGGCCAACAGCCCTTCCATGCAGTGGTTTGCAGAGGGCCGAACCGTAGCGGGCCTGCGGCAGGAGTCGTGATTGAGGCCAGAAGAACCCAGGCTGATGAGGTTTTCCTGGTGTGGGACTTGAGACAATCGGCTTCGTGTTTTGTGATTGAAATCGGTAGATCGGATGAAGATGACTTCCATCCAGCGTTTCGAGCCAGCGTTTCGAGGCGCGAACTTCGGACGCTAAAAAAAGCTGAAGTTGGGAAGCAATCATTAAGTTGGAAGCCTTTATGATGGATCAACGTTTAATCCCAAAATTCCTTAGCTTCAACTGAGTGCGACCCTGATCAATGGCCAGCTCTTTGAGCAGTTATCTCGGTGAAATTGGTCGTCATCAGTTGCTCACTCCTGAACAGGAGCTCACCCTGGGCCGCAAGGTGCAGGCGATGGCGGTGTTGCAGGATCGCTGTCGCCAAGCCGGTGGCGAAGGGCCTGCCTGCGACTACAGCGATCTTGAGCGGCGCACCCTGCGCCTCGGTGAGCGGGCTAAGAACCAGATGATCACCGCCAACCTCCGGCTGGTGGTCAATCTCGCCAAGCGCTACCAGAACAAGGGGCTTGACCTGCTCGACCTGATCCAGGAGGGCACCCTCGGTCTTACAAGGGCGGTGGAGAAATACGACCCAACCCGCGGGCATCGCTTCAGCACCTACGCCTACTGGTGGATTCGCCAGGGCTTGAACCGGGCCCTATCCACCCAGAGCCGCACCATTCGCATTCCGGTGAATGTGAATGAAAAGCTCACCCGCCTGCGGGCAGCCAAGGCGCGCTACCTGCAAATGCATGGGGTCAATCCCAATCCAGGCCAGCTGGCCACCATTCTGGATATTCCCCTGGCCGATGTGGAGGATCTGCTGAGCTGCGAGCTGCGCAGCGTCACGGTGAGCCTGCAGGGGTTGGTGAAGGCGAAGGCCGATCCCTCTGAGCTGGTGGACGTGCTCCCCAGCCCAGAGCCCGCGCCGATGGAGAGGGCCGAGTTGGCCGAGCGCTCCGCGACGGTGTGGACCCTGCTGGATCGGGCCAATCTCACCCCCAAGGAGCGCACGGTGGTGATGCTGCGTTTCGGGCTGGATGGCAGCCACGAGTGGCGCACCCTGGCGGAGGTGGCCCGCCAGCTTGAGTGCAGCCGGGAGTATTGCCGGCAGGTGGTGCAGAGGGCCCTGCGCAAGTTGCGGAAAACCGGAATCGAGTGCGGTTTGGTGGAGGCCTGATTCCCCCACAATGAGGGGTGTTGGCTGCCTACCCAGTCATGGCCCCCGGGATCGAAGCGGACGTCGAAGCCGAAGTGCTCGAGAGCAGCGTGGTTGATGAGGCCCTGTTGCTGCGCCTGTTGCGCCGCGCAGGTCGGGCCGTGGCCCTGCCCGCTCTGGAATGCTTGGAAATCCTGCTGGATTCCGACACTCCCTATCCGGCCAAGCTCACCGTGCTGGCTGCGCTCACCTATCTAATGGTGCCGCTTGATCTCATTCCCGACTTCATCCCCGTCGCCGGTTTCAGCGATGACCTAGTAGCGATCACCGCCCTGCTCGGCATCTGCGGTCGCCATCGCAGCGAGGGTGTTCGCCTGAGGGCCCGCCGCAGACTGGATCGCTGGTTTCCCCTGGGGCGCTGATGGCCATGGCAACCCTCTCCGCCGAGCAATTGGAGGATTTGCAGGCCTTCCTCAAGGATTGGCTGCGCCATAGGGGCCGCACCCAGGCCGACCTGCGCCGGGCCCTTCACGCCAGTTCGATCCGCATGCCGGTGCTGCTTGAAGCCCTCCAGATCACCTACGCACGCTTGGGGGTGGCGGGGCTCGCCGAACAGCTTTGCGCGGTGGAGGACGGCTGGCAACAGGACGGTGGCGCCCCGGCTGCACTGGATGCAGCCGAAGAACTGGGCCAACTCGATCTGTTGTTGCAGGAAATCCGGGCCGAGATGCCTGAGTAGCCGGCTCGTTGAGCGGCGTGAGCTGCCTCCGCCAGGCAGAGTGGGGGCAATTGCGTCTGGGTCTGGATCCATGCTCGCCGTTCCTCACACCCTCTTGCGCTCGCTGCTGGTGTTCGTTGCCGGTTTCGTGGTGGCGACTCCCGCCTTTGCTCAGACCGAACGTTTTCTGCTGGGGCCCGGCAGTCAGGTGGGTCCCGCCACGGAGGTGAAGCCCAAGAACTGTGTGACGGCACCCGACGGCACGGTCACCTGTGACACCGAGCTGGTGAATCCGGCTGGAGATACCCGCGCCCAGCCTCAGTTCGAACTGTTCAGGAACTGATCACCGCCATGGGGATCGGGACGCGGGGGATCTGGATGCGGCGCTGGCGAGGGTTGTTTGATGACGCCAACTATCTCCAATTGATTGATCGCACCGAGCAGCAGCTGGCCAAGCTGTTGGGCCTGGTGCTGGTGGTGGTGATGCTGGCCGCCACGGTGCAGCTGGTGACCCAGGTGGTGATGGCGCTCATGGTGCCCGGCACCCCTTGGCTGGGTGAGAAGCTGAACAAGGTTCTCGGCGACCTGCTCAATCTGCTCATCGCCGTGGAGGTGCTCCAGAACATCACCTCCTACCTGCGCAGGCACGTTGTGCAAATCGAGTTGGTGTTGCTGACCGCCATGACCGCGGTGGCCCGGAAGGTGATCGTGCTGCCGGCGGGAGCCGAGAGCAAACCTCAGCTGTTAGCTGGCCTGGGCGTGGCGGTGCTGGCCCTGGCGGGGGCCTTCTGGCTGGTGCGCTCGCTCACGATGCAGAAGCCTCCCGCCAGAACAGGGCCAGCCATACGGATCCGGGGGCCGGGTCGGTCGCCTCAAGCCGATGGCGGCGATGGGGCCTGATCAGCAGGCTGTCGCCTCTGCAGAGCTCGCGCGCCCCTGGCTCATCGGCAAAGCGCAGGCGGGCGCTTCCTTGCAACAATGTGACCCACTCCACCTCCTCTTGGTCGTACCAGAAGCCCTCGGGGCTGGCCGCCTGGCACGAATGAATTCGCTCCAGCCGCCAGTTGCCCTGGCCGGCAAGCACGCAGCTCGTCTCCGTGCCGGCCGGCGGACAGGGATCAGCCAGCAGATTCTCGGGGCTGGTTGACGCCGCTTCGCCTTCCCCCCAGCGGCGGCCGATCTCGAACCCGTGCTGCCGTGCCAGCTCCACCACGGCATGGTGGTGACTGCAGGCGCTCAGGGCGGCCCGCACGGCTGGATCGGCTTCGCTGAGCGCCACGAAGGCGTTCAGTTGACGCACTTTCTCAAGAAACTGCTGTAGTTGTGCTTCAGCCACGGGTGTCGCGGGGCCAGGGGTGGGCCAGAGCCTTGATCATCCGCCAGCGCTGGAACCATTCCCCGGCGAACAGCACCCGCTCCTCCTCCTCCTCCTGCCAGCCTCGACGCAGCAGCAGCGGCCGGGAGAGCTGGCTGGCCTCGGTGCGCAGCTGGTGGATGCCCTGTTGGGCGGCATGCTGCTCGAGGGCCTGGAGGATGGCGCTCGATCGTCCCTGGCGGCTGGAGCGGCCGCGGCAGTAGAGGAGGGCCAGGCGATCGGGAGGGTGGAGGACGCCGAATGCCTCGATGGGGTTGCCATCCGTCAGTCGGCCATCCCCTCGCCGATCAGTCCCCGGTGAGTCTTCCCCCGCACTGGCCAGGCCGAAGCCCTCCCGCAGGGGCTGTTGCAACACCCCGGAGCGGTGGGCATGGCAAGCCCAGGCCTCGATCTGGGCCTGGCTGTACAGCCCCTGGGTCTGGCTCAATACCGCGTCCCTGTACACCTCCACCAGGGCGTCATGGTCGGCCGGGGTGAGGGGACGCAGAACGGGCATGGGCTGCGGGCCAGACTGGTTTCTAGATTGCCCCCAGCGCGCCGGACCGGATGCCCCTGCGATTGCTCTGTTCCCTGCTCGCGGCGCTGGTGGTCGGTCTGGCCATGCCAGCACCTCTGCCGGCAGCGCCTGATGGGGCTCACTTGTTCGACGCTCACTGCGCCGGTTGCCATGTCAATGGCGGCAACATCATCCGCCGGGGCAAAACCCTGCGCATGGCAGCCCTGGAGCGGCAAGGCGTGGCCTCCGAGGCGGCGATCGCCGCGATTGCTGCTGGTGGCGTGGGCCAGATGTCCGGCTATGGCGGGGTGCTCGGCGAGGACGGGGTTACGGCTGTGGCCGCCTGGGTGTGGCAGCAGGCCCAGGCCGACTGGCCGCGTGGTTGATCGGACTCCGCTTCAGAAGGCCTGGATCCAGGGATGGATCTCCACCGCTGTCCAGATGCCCTCACGCCAGTAGATGTCGCCTCTCACGAGTTCATCCACCTGGTCGCGGTTGTCGGCTTCGTAAATCCCGAACACGTGGGTGCTGCCCTCGGTTGGGCCCAGGGTGATCAAGATGCCGGCATCCTTCTGGCGCTGTAGTCCTGCCAGGTGCTCATCCCGGAAGGGGGTGCGCTTCTCCAGGGCTTGGTCGCAGTAGGTGCCCCAGAGCACGAAGCGGGCCATGGCGGGCTGTGATGGACGTAACGGGTCGAACCTAGGCCGCTGGCTTCTGGTGGTAGGACAGACGTCACTCGTTTTTTCGAAAGAGTATGCTCCGCCCGTCCTTGTTCCGCTCCCCATCTGGCGTTCGCGTCGTACTGGCAGGCGTTGTGTTGTTGCTTGCCCATCCGGCCCAGGCCCAAAACATGATGGACGGGATGATCCGCAAGTTCTGTTTGCAGGCCGTCAACAAGGAAATCCAGGCTTCCGGTAAACCCGCACCTGCCGGCATGCAGGACTACACCTGTAACTGCGTGGTGCAGGAGATGAAGAGGGGTCAGTCGCAACAGCAGGCCTCCGTCACTTGCAAGGCTGCCGCCACCAAGAAGTTCAACCTCTGAACCCGACGGGCTGCGCCAACAACACTGGCGCAGTCCATTCACCGCCATCCATCCCGTCCCATTGTTCCCCCGACCGATCGGTCCGGCCTCCAGGCTCGAGGCCGTGCTCCGGCCCGTGATTCCCGAGTTGGGAGCGCTGGTACGGGCCACCCCAGGCACGCTGTCCCTGGCCCAGGGCATGGTGGACTGGGCTCCTCCCCAGGCCGTGCTGGCGGCAGTGGCTGAGGCGGCCTCTGGATCAGCGGACGACCATGTCGCCGCCGCGGACTCCGCCCGTGATTCCTACGGGCCTGTGCAGGGGGATCCGGAGCTGCTGCAGGCCCTGGCCAACAGCCTGAAGCAGCAGGATCAGCTCGATCTCGACGGTGCCGAGCTGTGGGTGACGGCCGGCAGCAACATGGCGTTCAACGCGATAGCCCAGGTGATCTGCGCCGGTCCGCTGGTCGAGCCCAGCGAGGTGATCCTGCCGCTCCCCTACTACTTCAATCACGTGATGGCAGTCCAGCTGGCAGGGGGCCGGCCGGTGCCCGTGGATGCTGGCCTGGTGCCCGATCCGCAGCGGCTGGCCGCGGCGATCACCCCCCGCACAACGGCGATCGTGACGGTGTCGCCGAATAACCCCAGCGGCGTTGTGATCCCGCGCCCGGTGCTGGAGGCGATCAACAGGCTCTGCGCCAGCCATGGCTTGCTGCATATCAGCGATGAGGCCTATGGGCAGTTCGTGTATGGCCGCGAGCCCCACTGGAGCCCAGCCTCGCTGCCCGGGGCTGCGGCCCACACCGTGACCCTGCAGTCGCTCTCGAAGGCCTATGGCATGGCCGGCTGGCGTGTGGGCTTTATGGCAGCGCCCGCCGCCTTCACCGCGGCGCTGGCCAAGGTGCAGGACACGGTGTTGATCGCCCCGCCGCGCCTGATCCAGCGGGCGGCCCGGGCCGCCCTGGCGGCAGGGCCCGCCTGGTGCCGCCCCCGCATTGCCGCCCTTGGGGAGCGGCGGGATCAGCTGCTGGTGGCGGTGGCAGGCGCCCAGGCCGAGGGGCTGCCGGTGCGGCTGCTGGCCGAGCCCGATGGTGCTTTCTACGGGCTCTTGGCCCTCGATCCCCGCGCTGCCGGTGCTCTCACTGGAGACGTGCTCATGCGACGGCTGGTGCTGGAGCACCGGGTAGCGGCAGTAGGCGGCGAGAGCTTTGGCTATCCGGCTGCCGAGCCCGTGTTACGCCTCAGCTACGGACTGCTTGGCCCTGCTGAGCTGCGGGAGGCCATGGGACGGCTGTTTGAGGGCATCAAGATCCTTCTGGCCGCACCAAGCCCCAGCGCCCCATAAACGGCCAGCGCACCCGCAGAGGCCCAGCACCCTGCCTGGGCCAGAGCGGGGTGAGCTCCGCTGCCAGGGCGGGCAGGGGATCGGAGCCGGCCTCGCGGCTGCGCTGCACTGCCGACCAGGTGCCGATGTGGGCGAGCAGGTCGGCCAGGGTCCAGCGGCGCTCGATCCAGAGCCCCGGGGGGAAGGGCCAGTTCTCCCCGGGAAACTCCAGGCCGGCGTAGCTCTGCTCCACCCAGCGCCGTTCCGCCGGCCACCAGGGGGCCAGGGTGCTGTTGTGAAAAGTATCCATCACGGCCTGCAGCTGCGAACCCGGCAACCGCAGGGGCAGGTAGCCGATCCAGGCCATTACCGCCTCCGGTTTGCACACCCGGCGCACCTCGGTGTTGAAGGCCTCGCCGGCAAACCAGTGCACCGCCGCCGCCACCAGCACCCCATCCACGCTGGCGGCCGCCAGGCCGCTGGCCTCGGCGGGCGCCTGGCGGTAGGTGATCTGGGG
>JBIKUY010000059.1:0-8047 GCA_044347355.1 Prochlorococcaceae cyanobacterium
CTCGCTCCAGCTGAAGTGTTCGGCCATCTCGGCCGCCTCATGGGGATCGAGAAGGGCGGCGAACTGGCTGTTCCAGGGGGTGCCGAGCAGGCCGATCAGCACCGAGGGCACTGCCAGCACTGCCAGGGGCATGGCCATCTGCCAGCCGGATTCATGGGGGTGCTCGGCATGGGCGTGGCCCTGGTCGCCGTCGTGATCTCCGCCGCTTGCTTTTCCTGCAGCCGTCAGCAGCTGAGCGGTCATCACCTTGTCGTTGCCCCGGAACTCCCCTTCGAAGGTGAGGAAATAGAGCCGGAACATGTAAAAGGCGGTCATGCCGGCCGTGATGAAGCCCATCGCCCACAGCAGCGGGAAACTGTTGAAGGCCTGGCCGAGAATTTCATCCTTGCTCCAGAAGCCAGCCAGGGGCGGGATGCCGGCGATCGCCACGCAGCCGATCAGAAAGGTGCTGGAGGTCACGGGCATGAACTTGCGCAGCCCGCCCATCAGGCGCATGTCCTGTGCCAGCACCGGCTCGTGGCCCACCACCTCCTCCATGGCATGGATCACGGAGCCCGAGCCCAGGAACAGCATCGCCTTGAAGAAGGCGTGGGTCACCAGGTGGAACATGCCGGCCACCGGTGCGCCGCAGCCCATGGCCAGCATCATGTACCCCAGCTGGCTCACGGTGCTGTAAGCCAGACCCTTCTTGAGATCCATCTGGGTGAGCGCGATCGAAGCTCCCAGGAACAGGGTGATGGTGCCGATGACGGCGATTGTGAGCTGCACCGCCGGGAACGCCTCGTACACCGGCTGCAGTCGGGCCACCAGAAACACCCCTGCGGCCACCATTGTGGCCGCGTGAATCAGGGCTGAGATCGGCGTGGGGCCCTCCATGGCATCGGGCAGCCACACATGCAGAGGAAACTGGGCCGACTTGGCCATCGGGCCCATGAAGACCAGCAGGCAGAGGATCACGGCCACGCCGTTGCTCACGCTGCCGCTGGCTAAGGCCTCCTGCAGGCCGGTGCCGATCTCCTCGAAGCCGAAGCTGCCGGTGGCCCAGAACAGGCCCAGGATCCCAAGCAGCAGCCCGAAGTCGCCCACTCGGTTAGTCACGAAGGCCTTCTGGGCTGCATTGGCGGCCCCGTCACGGTCGTACCAGAAGCCCACCAGCAGGTAGGAGCACATGCCAACCAGCTCCCAGAACACGTAGATCTCGAGGAGGTTGGGGCTGATCACCAGGCCCAACATCGAGCTGCTGAACAAGGCCAGATAGGTGAAAAACCGTACATAGCCTTTGTCATGGGCCATGTAGCCGTCGGAATACACCATCACCAACACGGCGATGGTGGTCACCAGCGACAGCATCACCGCCGCCAGGGGATCCACTCGGAAGCCCATCTGCAGGTTGAAGCTGCCGGCGCTTGCCCAGTTGAACAGCACTTCGGTGGGGGCTGCGCCCGCCAGCTGCTGGGCCAAGATCGTGTAACTGAGCACGGCGGCCGCGCCCACACAGCTGATCAACAGCCAGGCCACGGGCTTGCGCAGCCGGTTGATGGTGCGGTTGAAACTGATCAAGCCAAGGCCCACCAAGCAGGCCCCTGCAAGGGGCAACACCGGGATCAACCAGGCGAGTTCGGCGGCTGAAGGCATCCGGCGGTTCTCCCTTGGGGCGGGTTGCTGGTGAGTGTAGGCAGCGCGGCCTGCCCTTCCCCCGCCCGGTGGCGGATCGCTGGTCGACCCCGGCTGCTGGGCTGTAGTCGATTTATCCCAGCCAGTGGCCCAGGGTCGTCCGGCTGAAGCTGACGGCCCCAAGGCCGATGAACCGGTGCGCCCACCAGAAGACGCCGATGGCGATGGCGATGCCCAGCTGCGCGGGTCTGAGGAATTCGGCCAGCACCAATTGCTGGCGGCCATCGAGCACCGCTACGAAGGGAACCACCGAGGTTTGGGCTCTTAGCTCGTCGAACGCCCGTCCGAAGCGGTTCGCCAGGCGCCGGTCGCCGTTCCACACCGCAAAAAGGTGGTGGGCGATCAGGCCTGCACAGGTGGCCACCATGAAGCTGCTGCCGATCCAGAGCAAGTGGGTTGCGCACCAGAGGATTTGGCCTACGGCCTGGGGGTGGCGGCTGATGCGGATGACCCCCGTTGCGTAGAGGCGCACCTGCGGTTTGAGCACCGCCGGGATCTCCAGCAGGTTGTAGGTGGCCGGATAGAGAAACAGGAAGCTGATGGCGGTGCCCACCCACACCAGCGGCACGATCCAGGGCTGGTCCTGGAGGTTCCAGAGCCGCACCCCGTCGTAGCGGTGAGCCAGGAAATAGCCGATCACCACCACGGCAGAGGGGATGCTCACGCCGGCGAACAGCAGCCGCCAGGCCCGTTCCCCGATGCGGGCCACGCCCCACACCCGCAGGGAGGCGCCGCCGCTGTGAATCACGGCGAAGGCCAGCAGCAGGGCCAGCATCACCCAGCTGCTGTGGTGGGGGCTGGTGCCCAGGGCGGCAGCGGTGCTCAAGGGCGGGGTGGGGAGTTGTGAAGAGGCCGATTCTGGCCACCCACCGGCCCCCCTAGAGTTTCAGTCCGCTGGCAGTTCCGAACTTCGGGCCTTGGGTCGACCTATGGCAGATCTGCCCTTCACCCTCGATCAGCTGCGCATCCTGCGGGCGATCGCCAGCGAGGGCAGTTTCAAGAAGGCTGCTGACAGCCTCTACGTCACCCAGCCCGCCGTGAGCCTGCAGATCCAGAACCTGGAAAAGCAGCTGAGCGTGTCCCTGTTCGATCGGGGCGGCCGCAAGGCCCAACTCACCGAGGCCGGCCACCTGCTGCTCAGCTACTGCGACCGGATCCTCAGCCAGTGCCAGGAGGCCTGCCGCGCACTGGAGGATCTGCACAACCTGCGCGGCGGTTCCCTGATTGTGGGCGCCAGCCAGACCACCGGCACCTACCTGATGCCGCGCATGATCGGCCTGTTCCGCCAGAAGTACCCCGACGTGGCGGTGCAACTGCAGGTGCACAGCACCCGCCGCACTGGCTGGAGCGTGGCCAACGGCCAGGTGGATCTGGCGATCATCGGCGGAGAGCTGCCCAGCGAGTTGGGCGAGTTGCTCCAGGTGGTGCCCTACGCCAGTGACGAACTGGCCCTGGTGCTGCCCGTCAAGCATCCCCTGGCCCGGTTGGCGGAGCTCACCAAGGACGACCTCTACCGCCTCGGCTTCGTCTGCCTCGACGCCCAGTCCACCACCCGCAAGATGGTGGACCAGCTGCTGGCCCGCTCTGGGTTGGATGTGGCGCGGCTGAAGATCGAGATGGAGCTCAACTCATTCGAGGCGATCAAGAACGCTGTCCAGAGTGGTCTCGGCGCGGCCTTCCTGCCGGTGGTCTCGATCGAGCGGGAACTGGCTGCCGGGAGCCTGCACCGCCCCCAGGTGGCTGACTTGCTCGTGCGCCGTCAGCTCAAGCTGATCACCCATCCGGCGCGCTACTGCTCTCGGGCCGCTGATGCTTTCCGGCGGGAAGTGCTGCCGGTTTTTGCCAGTGCCGACAGCCCCCTGCGTCGGCCTCTGCATTCGCAGGCCAGCGCTGATGCTGTGGCGACCCTTCAGGCCTGATCAGCGCCGTAGCGCTAGCGCGAGGCTGGGCAGACCGCCAACCACCAGCCCCGCCCGCTTCGATCAGAACTGATCGGCCTCCGGTGTCACCCCCACGGTGTCGTCGGCCACGCCCCGGGTGACGAACTGGTTGTCGCGGATGTCAGTTTGGTAGACACAGCGCACCACCGGTTTGTCCTTCACGGAGCCCACATAGGCGAAGGTGTTCATCCGTTGCTTGCACTGGCGCATCTGCTCGGCGGTCACGGCTCCTTCGCGCTGCAGCACGCTCCAGTTCTCGCGGCGGATCACACAACCTGGCTTGAGGATCGGCTGGGTCACGAAGCTGGTGCTCGGGTTCATCGTGGTGTAGATCTCCACGTCCATCACGAAGGCACTGGCACCCCACTGGCGGCAGAATTCCGGGTCGGGCACCGCCATGTCCAGCTGCTGGGAGCTGGCAATGTTCCCCTGGTTCCCCTGGGTGGTGCTGGAAATGCCGGTGCCAATGCCGATTCCCACCACCAGCACCCCTGCCAGCACGGCCAGGGTGCCCACGTTGAACTGCACCGGCGGGCCCCCCCCCTTGCCGCCACCTTGGCCTCCAGCTCCGCCAGGCCCGCCCGGGCCTCCGCTCCCCTGACGTGGCCGGTTGGGCTCACGTTCATAACGGTCGGCGTAACGATCATCCGTGGCGTAGCGGCCGGATCCCAGCGTTTCGCTGGCCCGTTCACTCCGGCGCGGGGCTCCGTCGTAGCGGCTGCGAGGGGAGCGGGTCATAGCGTTTCAGGGGTGCGAGGTAGACCCATCGAGTAGTTGAGCACCCGGCAATCGGGGTTGTAGCGCAGCTCCCCGGCCTGCAGAAGCTGGCGGATGGTGCCCTCCAGCTCAGAGCCGATCCGGCGCAGGTTGTACTCGCTCAGCTCTGCTCCCGCCTGGGCCTCCACCAGCTGCCGGAACTGCTGCTGCACCTTCTCGAGCACGGGCGTGTCCCAGAGGAATTCGTTGTCGGGGTCGAGATCGAGGGTGAGCTGGGCTGGATCCGGAAGCAAGTTGCCGTCCTCCACCCGGGCGGTGAACAGCCGCACGTGGCGGGTGGTCGATTTGAGCAGCAGGTCGGCCATGACGTGGGGAAGACACCCAGGCCGGTAACTCTAAGAAGCCGATAACGCTTAGAAGGCGCACCAGGGAAGCCGAAGTCGGCAGGCACGGACTGTGAGCACCGGGAGCCCTGCCGCCCCCGGTGCTGACAGTGACCACCCTAAGGTTGCCTCTGGTTTTTTCCACTGTTATGCGCGTCGCCATTGCCGGTGCTGGGCTGGCGGGTCTCTCCTGCGCCAAGTACCTCTGCGACGCGGGCCACACGCCGATCGTGGTGGAGGCCCGGGACGTGCTGGGCGGCAAGGTGGCGGCCTGGCAGGACGAGGACGGCGACTGGTACGAGACCGGTCTGCACATCTTCTTCGGCGCTTATCGCAACATGCGCCAGCTGTTCAAGGAGCTGGACATCGAAGACCGGCTGCAGTGGAAGAGCCACTCGATGATCTTCAACCAGAAGGAGACCCCGGGCACCTACAGCCGCTTCGAGTTCCCCGACATCCCCGCCCCCTTCAACGGCGTGGCGGCCATCCTGGGCAACAACGACCTGCTCACCTGGCCGGAGAAGATCGCCTTCGGCATCGGTCTGGTGCCGGCCATGCTGCGCGGCCAGCAGTATGTGGAGGAGTGCGACAAGTACTCCTGGACCGAGTGGCTACGCCTGCACAACATCCCTGAGCGGGTGAACGACGAGGTGTTCATCGCCATGGCCAAGGCGCTCAACTTCATCGATCCCGACGAGATCTCCAGCACGGTGGTGCTCACCGCTCTCAACCGCTTCCTGCAGGAGAGTGACGGTTCGAAGATGGCCTTCCTCGACGGCAACCCGCCCCAGCGGCTCTGCCAGCCGATCGTCGACTACGTCACCGAGCGCGGCGGCGAGGTGCACCTCAACGCACCGCTGCGGGAGATCCAGCTCCATGCCGACGGCACGGTGAGCGGCTTCCGCATCGGCGGCATCAAGGGTCAGGAGGGCTACACCCTCACCGCCGATGCCTATGTGAGCGCCATGCCGGTGGATCCCTTCAAGAAGCTGATGCCCGGGCCCTGGAAGGACATCCCCTACTTCAAGAAGCTCGACGGTCTCAACGGCGTGCCCGTGATCAACATCCACCTGTGGTTCGACCGCAAGCTCACCGCGATCGACCACCTGCTGTTCAGCCGCAGCCCCCTGCTGAGCGTGTACGCCGACATGAGCAACACCTGCCGGGAGTACGAGGATCCCGAGCGCTCGATGCTGGAACTGGTGTTCGCCCCCGCCAAGGACTGGATCGGCCGCTCCGACGATGACATCGTCGCCGCCACCCTCGAGGAGCTCAAGCGCCTCTTCCCCCAGCACTTCACCGGCGAGGATCAGGCCCAGTTGCGCAAGGCGATCGTGGTGAAGACGCCCCAGTCGGTCTACAAGACCGTGCCCGGCTGTCAGCAGCTGCGCCCCGACCAGGCCTCGCCGATCCCCAATTTCTTCCTGGCTGGCTGCTACACGATGCAGCGCTACCTGGCCTCGATGGAGGGGGCGGTGCTCAGTGGCAAACAGTGTGCCCAGGCCATCGTGCGGGCCGAGCCCAGCGTGGCCGCCGCGGCTGCTGGCAATCTGGCTGCGGTTTGAGTGGCCGTGCTTTGAGCAGTCGCGAGTTGCTGGCAGAGCAGTCTTCCGGGGGGGTAGCCCTGCCCTCCCTGGCTGGGGCTTTTGAAGCTTGCCGACGCGAAACGGCTGAGTGGGCCAAGACCTTCTATCTGGGCACCCTGCTCATGCCGCCTGCCAAGCGGCGCGCCATCTGGGCGATCTACGTGTGGTGCCGGCGCACTGATGAACTCATGGACAGCCCCGAGGCCCAGCAGCGACCGGTTGCCGAGCTGGCCCAGCGGCTCGACGCCTGGGAGCTGCGTACCCGTGGCCTCTTCAATGGCGAGGTGCGCGATGGCCTGGATCTGGCCATGCGTGACACCCTCAGCCGCTATCCCCAGCCCATCCAGCCCTACCTCGACATGATCGAGGGGATGCGGATGGATCTTGCGTTGCATCGCTACGCAACCTTTGCGGATCTGGAGCTTTATTGCTATCGGGTGGCTGGCACCGTGGGGCTGATGACCCAGGAGGTGATGGGTGTGGATCGGGCCTACACCTCTGCCCCCTGGAGCGAACCCCCAGATACATCTGAGGCCGCTGTGGCCTTGGGCATTGCCAACCAGCTCACCAACATCTTGCGCGATGTGGGCGAGGATCGGGGCCGTGGCCGGATCTATCTGCCCCTCGACGAACTGGAGCGCTTTGGCTACAGCGAGCAGGAGCTGCTTGATGGGGTGCTCAACGACAACTGGCGCGCCTTGATGCGCTTCCAGCTGCAACGGGCCCGCGACTGGTTCTCCCGTTCTGAGGCCGGCGTCCGCTGGCTTGCCCCCGATGCCCGCTGGCCGGTATGGGCCTCGCTCAGGCTCTACCGTGGCATTCTCGATGTGATCGAGCAGCACGACTACGACGTGTTCAGCAAGCGGGCCTTCGTGCCCCGAGCTGGCAAGTTGCTCGATCTGCCCTTCTCCTACATGGTGGCCCAGGCCCGCTGAGTCCGTTCACTCGGCGGTGGACAGGATCCAGCGGCGCAGGATTGGATTCACCAATTCCGGGGCCTCATCATGGGGGCAGTGACCCACCCCTGGGATGACCTCCAGATCCCTCACGCAACTGAACCGGGTGGCCCAGTCCCGGGCTTCAGCCGGATCCTCCCAGGGATCCTGCTCTCCCCAGAGCAGCCGCACAGGCACCGGGCCCATGTCGTGGTCAAGTGGTTCGCTCAGCTCGGCCAGTAGCTGGGGGGCCAGGTGATCGTTGAACAGGTTCACGAAACCGCGGAAGCTTTCGATCGCACCGGGGTCAGTGCTGGGGCGGTGCAGAAGGCTCACCAGGTCCTCATCCACATGGGCCCCACTGGGATAGGCCTGGGCCAACACCCCGCGGATGAAGCTCGGCTGGGCCAATAGCCGGAACAGCGGCGCCAGCAGCCAACGCTGGCGCACCAGCTGTTTCAGGGCAGGCCGCCCGGCCCGGGTCAGGGGCGGTTGCTCCGCCAGGCGTTTGTCGTCGAGGGTGCGCTGGGCACAATCGATCAGCACCACCTGGTGGGGTGGCTGCCGGCGCTGGCGCAATAGCAGGGCGGCGGTGAGTGCCACCATGCCACCGATCGAGTTGCCCACCAGATGCAGGCGCTGCGGGCTGGTGTCGCTTGGCGGGCCAACCAGATCCGCTACCAGTTCAGCCCATAGGTCGAAGCAATAGTGAACGGAGCCCGGCTGGGGTGTCTCACCTAGAAGGCAGGAGCGGGGTTTGTCGCTGGCACCAAAACCGAGCAGATCAACTGCCAACACCTCGGCATCGGCTG
>JBIKUY010000061.1:0-8002 GCA_044347355.1 Prochlorococcaceae cyanobacterium
TGCTGCCCACCATGGGCGGCCAGACCGCCCTCAACCTGGCGGTGGCCCTGGCCGAAAACGGCACCTTGGCGAAGCACGGGGTTGAGCTGATCGGCGCCGACCTGGCGGCGATCAAGAAAGCGGAGGACCGGCTGTTGTTCAAGGAGGCGATGGAGCGCATCGGTGTGTCCGTGTGCCCCTCCGGCATCGCCAATTCGATGGCCGAGGCCCTGGTGGTTGGCGAGGCGATCGGCAGCTACCCGCGCATCATCCGGCCCGCCTTCACCCTGGGCGGCAGCGGCGGCGGCATCGCCTACAACCCCGAGGAATTTGAGGCGATTTGCAAGAGCGGCCTCGAGGCCAGCCCCACGAGCCAGATCCTGATCGAGCAATCGCTGCTCGGTTGGAAGGAGTTCGAGCTGGAGGTGATGCGCGACACCGCCGACAACGTGGTGATCGTGTGCTCGATCGAGAACCTCGATCCGATGGGGGTGCACACCGGCGACTCGATCACGGTGGCCCCGGCCCAAACCCTCACCGACCGGGAATACCAGCGCTTGCGCGACCAGGCGATCGCCATCATCCGCGAGATTGGCGTGGACACCGGCGGCAGCAACATCCAGTTCGCGATCAACCCCGCCAATGGCGACGTGGTGGTGATCGAGATGAATCCGCGGGTGAGCCGCAGTTCGGCCCTGGCCAGCAAGGCCACGGGCTTCCCGATCGCCAAGATTGCCGCCCGTCTGGCGGTGGGCTACACGCTCGATGAGATCGTGAACGACATCACCGGCGCCACGCCAGCCTGCTTCGAGCCCACGATCGACTACGTGGTCACGAAGATCCCCCGCTTCGCCTTCGAGAAGTTCCAGGGCAGTCCGGCGGTACTCACCACCTCGATGAAGTCGGTGGGGGAGGCGATGGCGATCGGGCGCTGCTTCGAGGAGTCGTTCCAGAAGGCGCTGCGCTCGCTGGAAACGGGCCACGCTGGCTGGGGCTGTGACCGCCCCGATGGCGCCATTGCCGCCGCCGATCTCGACCGGGCCCTGCGAACGCCAACCCCCGATCGAATCTTTGCCGTGCGCGAGGCGATGGTGGCGGGCCGCAGCGATGCCGAAATCCACGACCGCAGCGCCATCGATCCCTGGTTCCTGGCCAAGTTGCGGGGGATCGTGGAGGCGGAGGCCCGGCTGCTGCGCGGCCGCGTGCTGGTGGATCTTGATGGGGCGGCCCTGTTTGAGCTCAAGCAGCTGGGCTTTTCCGACCGCCAGATCGCCTGGGCCACTGGCAGCGAGGAGCTGGCAGTGCGTCGCCATCGCTACGCCCTGGGCATCCGGGCCGTCTTCAAGACGGTGGATACCTGCGCGGCCGAGTTCGCCTCACGCACGCCCTATCACTACTCCACCTACGAGCGGCCGTTGGAGCGGATCAACGCCGCCGGCGAGCTGGAGCCAGTGCCGCCGGAAAATGAGGTGCTGCCCGAGTCGCGCCGCAAGGTGATGATCCTGGGGGGCGGCCCCAACCGCATCGGCCAGGGGATCGAATTCGACTACTGCTGCGTGCACGCCTCCTTCGCCCTGCGGGAAGCGGGGTTTGCCACGGTGATGGTGAACAGCAACCCCGAAACGGTGTCGACCGACTACGACACCTCCGACCGCCTCTATTTCGAACCCCTCACCCTCGAGGACGTGCTCAATGTGATCGAGGCCGAGCGGCCCGAGGGGGTGATCGTGCAGTTCGGTGGGCAAACGCCGCTCAAGCTGGCGATCCCTCTATTGCGCTGGCTGGAGAGCCCGGAAGGCTTGGCCACCGGGACCAGCATCTGGGGCACATCGCCCGAATCGATTGATACCGCCGAAGACCGCGAACAGTTTGAGGCCATTTTACGGCGCCTGGAGATCCGTCAGCCCCGCAACGGTCTGGCCCGAACCAACGAGGAAGCGAGAGCGGTGGCGGCGGCTGTTGGTTATCCCGTTGTCGTGCGCCCCAGCTACGTGCTGGGCGGCCGTGCCATGGAGGTTGTGTTCGATGAGGTCGAGCTCAACCGTTACATGGTGGAGGCGGTGAATGTGGAGCCCGATCACCCGGTGCTGATCGATCAGTACCTGGAGAACGCCGTGGAGGTGGATGTGGACGCCCTCTGCGACGCCACCGGCACAGTGGTGATCGGCGGGGTGATGGAGCACATCGAACCGGCCGGCATCCACTCAGGTGATTCGGCATGCTGCCTGCCCACCGTGAGCCTGGGCGCTGGCGCCCTGGCCACGATCCGTCAGTGGAGCAAGGATCTGGCCCTGGCCCTGGATGTGCGCGGTCTGATCAACCTGCAGTTCGCCGTGCAATGCGATCAAGAAGGCGTTGAGCGGGTGTTCATCATTGAGGCCAACCCTCGTGCCTCGCGCACCGTGCCGTTCGTGGCCAAGGCCACCGGTGTGCCCCTCGCCAAGCTGGCCAGCCGGGTGATGGCCGGCCAAACCCTGGCGGAGCTGGGCCTCACCGCTGAGCCCATCCCGCCGCTGCAGACGGTGAAGGAAGCGGTGTTGCCCTTCAAGCGTTTCCCCGGCTCCGACACCTTGCTGGGCCCGGAGATGCGCAGCACCGGCGAGGTGATGGGCATCGCCAGGGGTTTCGGCATGGCCTTTGCCAAGGCGGAATTGGCGGCGAATGAGGCCCTGCCCACCGGTGGCACCGTGTTCCTCTCCACCCACGACCGTGACAAGCAGGCCCTGGTGCCGGTGGCTCGTCGCCTGGCCGAGGAGGGATTCAGCCTCACCGCCACCGGCGGCACCGCCGCCGCGCTGGCTGCGGCGGGTCTGGCGGTGGAGCCTGTGCTCAAGGTGCACGAGGGCCGACCCAACATCGAGGACGCGATCCGCTCCGGCAGCATCCAGCTGATCATCAACACGCCGATCGGCCGGCAGGCGGCCCACGACGACAAATACCTCCGCCGCGCCGCCCTCGACTACGCCGTTCCCACGGTCACCACCTTGGCCGGAGCCCGCGCGGCCGTGGAGGCGATCGCCGCCCTGCAGCAGCAGCATCTGGAGATCAATGCCCTGCAAGACATCCACCAGAGCAGACCGGCCGCTGGCCTAGAGGCCACCCAGACCCCGTAGGGTGAACTCCCTGTGATCCACCGCTTCCCTTGACCGTCGCCCCCAGCCCCGCTGCGATTGCCCCCGGCAGCGACGCCACCGCCGCCTTCCGCGCTGCCTACGAGAACCGCTACACCTGGGATCCAGGCTTCGGCGGCTACCGCGGGCGCTGTGTGTGGGAACAGCCCGGCATGGCCGGCGAACCCGACCGGCGGCTGGAGGGCACCTTTCAGGTGGGCGCCGACCTCAAGGCTCAGCTGGATGGCATTGAGGACCAGGACGTGCACAAGGCGATCGCCTCCCAGCTCTGGGAGGTGGCGATCCACCGGGTGCGCCGCGGCTTTGAGCAGACCCATGGCGAGAACACCTTTACTGCTGGCGATACCGACGCGGTTGGCACCGAGGTGATCGTGGGCGGCAAGAACAGCGGCGACCGCTACCGCATCAAGGACGATGTGGTGACAATGGTGCACCGCCACATCCACGGCACTGTGGTGACGATCTTCACCGAGAGCGTGACCCACACCGGCAACGGCTACCTCAGCCGCAGCTACACCAGCCGCTACGCCGATCCGGCCACGGGCGAGGCGAGGGGTGGCGTCAGCCGCTTCACAGACACATTCGTTCCCCTTCAGGAGGGAGGTCCCTGGGTGCTGAGCGAGCGTCTGGTGGAGACCGACGCGTTTGGCGATACGCCGGCCGGTCGTCAGCTGTTCCGTTTCGAAGCGCTGGAGCCTCTGGCCTGATCGAAGTTGAGGTGGCACCATCGCCGCAACCTGCGGCAAATGTGTTGCCTTTCCTTGACGCTCTCAACAACGTGGTGTGGGGGCCGATCACCCTTTGGTTGATCGGCCTTACCGGTCTTTATCTCATGGTGGGGCTGGGTTTCATGCCCTTGCGCCGCATCGGCTTCGGCTTCCGCCAGGCCCTTGGCTCGATCCGCGGCAGCAAAGGTGAAGGCGACGTGAGTGCCTTCGAGGGCCTCACCACCGCTTTGGCGGCGACGATCGGCACGGGAAATGTGGCCGGGGTGGCGGGCGCGATCGCCACCGGTGGGCCCGGCGCTGTGTTCTGGATGTGGCTGATCGCCTTCGTGGGGATGGCCACCAAATATGCGGAGTCGGTGCTGGCAGTGCACTACCGCGAGGTGGATGAACTGGGCGAGCACGTGGGCGGCCCGATGTATTTCATCCGCAACGGCCTCGGCCCGGGCTGGGGCTGGCTGGCCACCTTATTCGCCCTGTTCGGCACCCTGGCCGGCTTCGGCATCGGCAATGGCGTGCAGGCCCATGAGCTGGCCCTCGCGCTCAAGACCTCCCTGGGGGTGCCCGAGTTGTTGACTGGCGTGCTGATGGCCGTGATCACCTTTGTGGTGCTGATCGGTGGCATCGAACGGATCGGCAAGGTCACCGAACTGGTGGTGCCGTTTATGGCGATCGTGTATGTGGGCGGTGCCCTGGTGATCCTGCTGGCGCACCTTGGCGAAATCCCCGCGGCCCTGGGGGTGATCTTCAATGACGCCTTCACCGGCCAGGCCGTGGCCGGCGGTGCCCTCGGCACTGTGATTCAGAAGGGCATCTCCCGCGGCGTGTTCTCCAATGAGGCGGGCCTCGGCACGGCTCCGATCGCCCAGGCGGCCGCCAAGCCTGGCGATCCGGTGCTGCAGGGCACGGTGGCCATGCTCGGCACCTTCATCGACACGATCATCGTCTGCACGATGACGGCCCTGGTGATCGTGATCAGCGGTTTGTACACCGGCGACGAGAGCGGTGTGGCCCTCACCATGGCCGCCTTCGACAAGGGCCTGCCAGGCGCCGCCTGGCTGGTGACCTTCGGTACCGTGTTCTTCACCGGCACCACGATTTTGGGCTGGGGGTACTACAGCGAACGCTGCCTGGAGTTCCTCGCCGGCACGCGGGCCATCAAGCCCTTCCGCCTGCTGTGGGTGGCGATGGTGGTGATCGGGGCGGTGGCCACCGGTGGGGTGATCTGGACGATCGCCGACATCCTCAACGGCTTGATGGCGATCCCTAACTTGATTGGCTTGTTGCTGCTCTCCGGCACCGTGTTCCGTCTCACCCGGGAGTACGACTTCCAGGCGTCGAAGCCGGCTCCGGCCTTGGCGCCCGAGCGCTGAGCAGAGCAGAGCTGAACGGCCGCAGCGCCCCTCTCAGGGCAGGGGGGCGATCTGCTGCAGCTTGTCGTTGAGCTGCATGGCCATCGATTGACGGCCAACTGCCAGAACCTTGAGGGTGTCCTCGTGCATGCGCAGCTGGGCGTCGGCCACTTGCATCCCTCGCACCAGTTCCTTCACCTCATCGGGAAGGGAGTTGAGGTCGTAGCGCTTGCCCTCGAAGGTGAGCACGGGGGGCTGCTGGTGGGCGTTGGAATCCACGGAGAGGGGTTCGGGGTCTGGGCTCATCAGGATAGGGATCAGCCGCCGAGTGAACCTGTCTCAGTGCCTGAGCTGCCGCCCACGGGTCGCTTGAAGAAAAACATCAGCAGAGGGCCCACCTGGGCCGCCTCCACCATTTCCCAGTTGTCCCGCCCCAGGGCATTCAGAAAGAACTGCAGCTGTTCGGCGGGGTGCCGGGGCTCGGCACTCACCCCGCTGTACTGCTGAGGAAATTCCCGACGCAGGTATTCCGGGCTGAGCGCGCCGCCCAGCCGCTCACTGTCCGCCTTGGGCGAGGGCGGCTCGGGGGGGTTGCCACTTTCAACGTTGATGTGGATCACCCGGTACTCCCAGGCCATCGGCAGTGCGTTCAGGGGTCGAGATGGATGAACTGGCGGCGGCAGAGATCGCTGTAGCGGCCGCCGCTCGCCAGCAACTGATTGTGGCTGCCCTGCTCCACGATCCGCCCGGAATCGAGCACCAGGATCCGGTCTGCCCGCTGCACGGTGGCCAGCCGGTGGGCGATCACCAGCACTGTGCGGCCGGCCATGGCCCGCTCCAGCCCCCGTTGCACAGCCTCTTCAGCCTCAGCGTCCAAGGCGCTGGTGGCCTCATCCAGCAGCAGCAGAGCAGGGTTGCCCAGGACGGCCCTGGCAATCGCTAGGCGCTGCAACTGGCCGCCTGAGAGGTTGCGGCCCCGCTCCTCCAGCCGGCTCCCGTAGCCATCGGCCAGGGCTTCAATGAAGCCATCGGCGTTCGCTAGCTGGGCGGCCGTTCTTACCTGTTCCTGGCTGGCCTCACGGCCGAAGCGGATGGCTTCGGCGATGGTTCCGGAGAACACGGCACTCTGCTGGGGCACCAGGGCGATACTTCTGCGCAGCTCCCGTGCCCGCAGATCGGCCAGGTCCTGGCCATCCAGCAGAACTTTCCCCAGCTGGGGGCTGTTGAAGCGCAGGAGCAGCGAAAACAGGGTGGTCTTGCCGGCCCCCGACGGGCCTACCAGGGCCACCACCTCACCGGGTTGGACATCCAGGTTGAGGTTGTCGAGCACGGGCGTGCGGCTGTCGTAGCCAAAGCTGATTCCCTGGAGCTGGAGCTGGCCCCGCACATCCAGCAGGGCACGGGCGTTGCTGTGGTCGGGGGCTTCCACCGGTTCGGCCTCGATCGCACGCAGCCGTTGGAGGGAGGCCTGGCCCTGCTGGTATTCGTTGAAGTTGGTGGTGAGGTGGGCGATCGGGTCGATCAGCATCAACAGAGCGGCCACATAGCTGCTCAGCCCCTGGCCATCGAGTTGGCCGCTCTGGATCCGCCAGGCGCCGATCAGCAGCACCGTGAGGATGCCGAGGGCCTCCAGGAAGCCCACCACCGGATGCTGCAGGGCCAACAGGCGCAGGGTGCGGTAGCTCGCGCTGCGGTGTTGCTCCACTTCGTGGTTGAAGCGCCGCTGCAGCCAGGGTTCGGCGGCGTAGGCCCGCACCAGTGGCAGCCCGGCGATGGCCTCGGCCAAGAGGCCGGCCAGCTCGCTCACCTGACGCTGGCTGCGTTCAGCTGCCGCCATCACCCTGGCTCCAAACGCACTCACCAGGAGGGCGATCAGCGGCGCCAGCAGCAGGGTGGCCAGGGCCAGGGGCCAGTCGAGCCAGAGCATCGTGCCCAGCACGGCCAGCAGCTGCAGGGCGTTGGGCAGGGTGCCGTGGATCGTCTTGTAGATCACCTCCCCCACCCGGTCGGCGTCCTCGGTGAGCCGGTAGGTGAGGTCGCCGGCGGAAAGCTTGTCGAGGGCGCTGAAGCGAAGCTGCTGCAGCCGGGCAAACAACTGTTGGCGTAGGCCCTGGCTCACCCGCAGCGCCGGATCAGCGAGCAGGGTGTCCTGGCCGAATTGGGCCAGTTTCTGCACCAGGAACACCAGCAGGGCCAGCAGCACCGTGCGGGCGCTACTGGCCAGGTTGCCGGCGCCGATGGCGGGGATCAGGCGGCCGGCCAGCAGGGCTAGCAGCGGCCAGCAGGCCACGGAAACCAGCACACAGGCCCCTCCCGACAGCAGCCGACGCCTGTGGGGGCGCAGCAGCGGCCAGACCCGGGCCACGCTGCTGACGAGGGTGGGAGCTGGCTGGGAGGATGGGGACATGGGCGCACGCTAGGGCTCACCCTCACCTGCAAACCCCTGTTCCTCCAACCCCTCCATGGCCTGGAAGCTGGATCAGTACCTCAAATTTCAAGGCCTGGTGGCTACCGGCGGCGAGGCCAAGTTGCGGATCCAGCGTGGTGATGTGCGGGTGAATGGTCTGATCGAGACCCGCCGCGGCCGGCAGCTGGCCGTGGGGGACGCGGTGAGCATTGATGGCCGGGAGCTGCTGGTGGTGCCCCTCCCCAGCCGCTGACCATGGGCGTTGCGGGGTGCGGATGGCAGTGGCTCGCCGGCGCATTAGCGTTTGCCTCTCTCTATTGGGTTAGCAATGGTGCGCAAGGCCGACCGTCAGACCGTGATCGCCGGCAACTGGAAGATGCACATGACCTGCGCTGAGACGCGGGTCTT
>JBIKUY010000062.1:0-7985 GCA_044347355.1 Prochlorococcaceae cyanobacterium
TCGTGAGCGGCCTGGCTGGCCTGCTGCTCGAAAAAACGGTGATCCGCCGTCTCTACGGACGACCCCTCGAAACCCTGCTGGCCACCTGGGGGGTGAGTCTGATCCTGCAGCAGTTCGTGCGGTCGGTCTCCACAGCTTTCGTCCTCGGTCTGCTTGCCGCCGTGGTGCTAGCCCTGCTGGCGCCTCGCTTTACGCCCCAGGCCTGGTGGCAACGGCGCTGGGCCCCGCTGCTTTCCGTGGGCCGCTGGATCGTGGCTGCGGCCGTCGGCGTTGCACTGGCCTCGGGTCTCGGCACTGTGCGCGCCCTCGATCAGCCCTGGTTCAGCGCCCGCAACATCGACGTGACCGCCCCCCAGTGGCTCCGCGGCTCGATCGATCTGGCGGGCGTGAACATGCCCACCGGTCGGCTCTTCATCATCGCTCTCACCGCCTTGGCCCTGGTGGCGGTGAACTGGTTCCTGCAGAAGAGCGCCTGGGGCATTCGCATCCGGGCCGTGACCCAGAACCGGCCGATGAGCAGCTGCCTGGGCATCCCCACCGAAACGGTGGATGCGCTCACCTTCCTGGTGGGATCAGGACTGGCCGGAGTGGCTGGTGTTGCCGTGACGCTGCTCGGCTCGGTGGGCCCGAACCTGGGTGGCAACTACATCGTGGACTGCTTCATGGTGGTGGTGCTCGGCGGCGTGGGCAAGCTGCTCGGCACCGTGGTGGCGGCCCTGGGCATCGGCATCCTCAGTTACGTGATCGGTTCGGGTTCCCTGCTGCTGGTGTGGCCCGCCATGCCAAGTGGCCTGAATGAGTTGGTCACCTTCTTCGCCACCACTTCGATGGCCAAGGTGCTGGTGTTCGCGCTGATCGTTGTATTTCTGCAGTTCAGGCCTGCCGGCCTGTTCCCACAGAAGGGCCGCATGGTGGAGGCCTAAGCGATGGCGGATCTACTGTCTGGCCGCTTCCTGCGCCGCGGTTTGCCCTGGGTGGTGATCGTATTGCTGGCACTTCTCCTGCCGGCCGTGCTCCCAGCCTTCAGGCTCAACCTGCTGGGTCGCTTCCTGTCGCTCGGCATCGTGGCGCTCGGCGTGGATCTGATCTGGGGTTTCACCGGCATGCTCAGCCTCGGTCAGGGCATCTTCTTCTCCCTTGGCGGCTACGCCCTGGGCATGTACCTCTCGCTCAATTCGCTTGAGCCGGGCCAGTTGCCTGAGTTCTTCTCCCTCTACGGAGTTCAGAGCCTGCCTGGCTTCTGGCAGCCCTTCGGCTCACCGTTGTTCACCTTCTTCGCCATCTGGGTGATTCCAGCTCTTGTTGCCGGGGTGCTCGGCTATCTGGTGTTCCGCAATCGCATCAAGGGGGTGTACTTCTCGATCCTCACCCAGGCTGCGTTGCTGGTGTTCTTCAACTTCTTCAACGGCCAGCAGAAGCTGATCAACGGCACCAATGGCCTCAAGACCGACACCGCCCGCATCTTTGGCGAGCTGGTGGGCAGTGATGGGATGCAGCGCTACCTGTTCTGGCTCACGGTGCTGTTTGCGGTGGGCGCCTTTCTCCTCTGCCGTTGGCTCACCAGCGGGCGGTTCGGGGATTCCCTGATCGCCATTCGGGACGACGAGGCCCGGCTTAGCTTCACGGGCTACAACCCCACTGCCTACAAGACCCTGGTGTTCGCCGTGGCCGGTGCCCTGGCGGGCATCAGCGGCGCTCTCTACACGGTGCAGTCGGGGATCGTCTCCCCTCAGTTCATGGCGGTGCCCTTCTCGATCGAGATGGTGATCTGGGTGGCCGTGGGCGGACGCGGCACCCTGATCGGTGCCGTGCTCGGTGCGGTGTTGATCAACTACGCCAAGAGCCTGGTGAGCGAGGCGCTCCCCGAAACCTGGCTGTTCATCCAGGGCGGCCTGTTCCTGCTGGTGGTGACGGCCCTGCCCGATGGGCTGGTGGGCTGGTGGCGCAGCGGTGGCCCCGGCCGCATTCAGGCGATGGTGGGCTGGCCGCCTGTGGCGGCCACCTATCCCGAGCTGGATCTCGACCCGGCCGTTCAGGCCGAAAAGGCCGAATTGGAAGGAGGTGCCCGATGAGCACGGCGATGGCTGAGCCAGCCGAGGCTGCGACAGGAGCCCCTCCACTGCTTGAGCTGCGCGGCGTGAGCGTGAGTTTTGACGGCTTCTGGGCCCTCAATGATCTCAATCTCCGCCTGGCGCCCGGGGAGCTGCGGGCGGTGATCGGCCCCAACGGCGCCGGCAAGACCACCTTCCTCGACGTGATCACTGGCAAGGTAAAGCCCACCAAGGGGGATGTGCTCTTCCGTGGTCGCTCCCTGGTGGGCACCGCCGAGCACCGCATCGCTCGCCTCGGGATCGGCCGAAAATTCCAGACCCCGCGCGTTTATCAAAACCTCACCCCGCGGCGCAATTTGGAGCTGGCGGTTAGCCGGCGCTCCTCGCCGCTCGACCTGCTGTTCGGCCGCTTGGATGCCACGGCCCGCGATCGGGTGCAGCAGCTGCTGGCCGTCGTGGGGCTGGAGCCCCATGCCAACCAGCTGGCCGGCGGCCTCTCCCACGGCCAGAAGCAGTGGCTGGAGATCGCCATGCTTGTGGCCCAGGACCCCCAGCTGCTGCTGGTGGATGAGCCGGTGGCCGGCCTTACCGACGAGGAGACCGGGCGCACCGCCGATCTGCTCAAGCAGCTGGCCGGTGAGCACACCGTGCTGGTGATCGAGCACGACATGGAGTTCATCCGCGACCTGCGGGCACCGGTCACGGTGCTGCATGAGGGCCATGTGCTTTGTGAGGGTTCGATGGATCAGGTCCAGTGCGATCCCAAGGTGATCGAGGTGTATCTCGGCAGTGAGGCGGAGGGAGAATTCCGATGAGTGGGCCGGTCAACGTTTCATCCAGCGATCACGTGTCAGCCAACGCCTCGAAGAATGATGCCACTGGGCGGCCGATCCCGGCCACGCTCCAAGTCCAGGGGCTCAACGTGTACTACGGCGAGAGCCACATCCTTCGCGATGTGGACCTCACCGTGCAGCCGGGCCAAATGGTGTGTCTGATCGGCCGCAACGGGGTGGGCAAGACCACCCTGCTGAAGACCGTGATCGGTCTGCTGCGCCAGCGTCGTGGCTCGGTGCACCTGCAGGAGCGCGAGGTGTCGGCCCTCCCGCCCCACACCCGTGCCAGGGGGGGCATCGGTTATGTGCCCCAAGGCCGGGAGGTCATCCCCCAGCTCACCGTGCGCGAGAACCTGCTGATCGGTATGGAGGCCTTGCCTGGGGGGCTGGCGCGCAACCGGCACATTGATCCGATCGTGTTCGAGCTCTTCCCGATCCTGGAGAAGTTCCTCAATCGCCGCGGCGGCGACCTTTCCGGCGGTCAGCAGCAGCAGTTAGCCATTGCCCGCGCACTGCTGGGCAAGCCCAAGCTGCTGCTGCTTGATGAGCCCACCGAAGGCATCCAGCCCTCGGTGGTGCTCGACATCGAGCGGGCTGTGCGCCGCATCATCGAGACCACCGGCATCAGCGTATTGCTGGTGGAGCAGCACCTGCACTTCGTGCGCCAGGCCGACTGGTATTACGCCATGCAGAAGGGCGGGGTGGTGGCCAGTGGTTCCACCAGCGACCTCAGCAAGGACGTGGTGGAGCGCTTCCTGAGCGTCTGACACCTGTTGGCCTGGCGAGGGATCGTCCTGTCCTGGCTCAGCCCTCCAGCAGGTGCTGCCAGAGGGCGCGAGCCTCGGCCTGGGCCTGGGCCTTTGCAGGCCAGCCCAGCCGCGTGCCGCCCAGGTGACTGATCGGCCGGCAGCTGAGGCTGTTCAGCAGCAGGGCGCCCGTGCTGCGATGCAGGTCGGCCTCGCGCAGTTCACCCTGCTGGGCCTCCCGGGCGAGTCCCAGCTCCAGGGCCCGGGCTCGCATCACCCCAGGCAGGCAGCCGCTCGCAAGCGGTGGGGTGAGCCAGCGATCTTCTCGTCGCACCAGCAGGTTGGCCGTGGTGCCGCAGCAGAGCCCGCCGGCGCTGCTGGCCAGCAGGGCGTCATCGGCACCGGCGGCTTCAGCCTGGCGGCGGGCCTGGATGGCCGGTCCGTAGGAGAAGGTCTTGCAGCGGCTGAGCAGGCTCGTGGCGCTGCGCTCCTCCGTGGGACTCACGATGACACGTACGAACGTGAAGCAGGGCGCTGCAACGTTGAGCTGCAGCCAGAAGCGATGGCGGCAGGGGCTGCTCAGGCCGATGCCCCGGCCCGCGCTGGTTGTCGAGCCTCGGCTCCAGTTGAGGCGCAGGGCTCCCTGGCGAATGCCGCTGCGCTCCACCGCCTCGCGGATCAACGGCTCCAGCTGCCCGGTCGCTGGCGGGCTGTCCATGCCCAGCAGCGCCGCTCCCTGCCGCCAGCGCTCGAGGTGGGCCGCCAGCAGATGGGGCTGGCCGCCGCTCACCAGCACTGTCTCAAACACTCCATCGGCCAGCAGCAGGCCCCGGTCGTTGAGGGGCAAACGCAGGGTCTCAGGAGACCCCCAGCGGCCGTTGGGCTCAGGGCTCTCGATCCAGGCGATGGCAGCGGTGCTGGGCATTGGCAGAGGCTTAGGCCACACCGCAGCCGCTCAGGGCCGCCAGCAGGGGCTCCAGTTTCCAGCTGAGCTCCTCGGCCTCGGCCTCCGGATCGGAATCGGCCACGATGCCGCAGCCGGCATGAACGCGCAGGCTGCGGTGTTGCACGAACAGCGAGCGGATCAGGATGCTGCTGTCGAGGCCTCCGCGGCCATCCAACCGGAACAGGCTGCCGCAGTACGGCCCCCGCGGCAGCGCCTCCAGGGCGTTGAGACGCTGGCAGGCGCGGATCTTCGGTGCCCCGGTGATGGAGCCACCAGGCCAGCAGGCCCGCAACAGTTCCGCCGGGCCCAGGTGCGGCTGCAATTGCCCCTGCACCACGGAGGTGAGGTGGTGCACCTGGCTGAAGCTCTCCAGCCCCACCAGCTGGGGCACCCGCACCGAGCCCGGCTGGCACACCCGGCCCAGGTCGTTGCGCAACAGGTCCACGATCATCACGTTTTCGGCCCTGTCCTTGGGGCTGCTCACCAGCTCGGCCGCCGCATCGGCATCGGCTCGGGGGTCGTGGTGGCGCGGCCGGGTGCCCTTGATCGGCCGCGTTTCCACATGCCCCTGCGGATCCAGCCGCAGGAACCGTTCCGGTGACGCTGACAGGATTGCCTCCCCGGGGGCTGCGGTGCCGGCGATGGCCAGGCCGGCGAAGGGGGCCGGGCAGTGCCGGCGCAACCGGCCATAGAGGGCCAACAGGGCTGGCGGTTCGGCTGGCGTCTCCAGCTGCTGCTCGCAGCAGGTGGTGAGATTGGCTTGGAAGAGATCGCCGGCGGCGATCAGCTCCTGCAGCTGGCGCACGCCGCCGGCAAAGTCGCGGGGATCGCTGTGCCAATGCCACTTCTCCAGGGGCAGGTTGGGTGCCACCCCAGGGTTGCTGGCTTCTCCTGGCTGGCGGGCAGGTCCTGCCAGGGCCCTGATCAGCGCATCGAGCCGCCGGCCCAGATGTTCCAGTCGTCTTGCATCGTCGCCCTCAAGCCAAAGCTTCTGCGGCCCATGGGCAAACACCAGCAGCGGATCCACCTGCATGGCCCAAAGCACCGCCATGGCGGGCTTCTGCCAATGGCTGCCTGGCTCGAGCCAGGCAGCTGCCTCATACCCCAGCCACCCCAGCCAACGGCCGCCATCGTTCTGCAGCTCGGCCAGCACGGCGAAAGGGTCGCGGGCCTCGGCGTCGCCAGGCAGCCCGCGGCAGCACACTTCGGCCTGGGGCTCGATCGCCAGGAAGCTGTGACCGCCCAGCTGGGAGCCATCACCGTCCAGCCACACCAGGCCCGGGCGCTCCAGCTGGGGCAGTAGGGCCGTGAGCAGCCGCTGGGGTTCGCACCAGGGCAGGTCCCGGCGATGCCTGGGGTTCATGGTCGGCCGGCACTGGCCAGGGCGCCCTGGCCGGCGGCGATCAGGGCATCGTCGCGGATGCGGCAGCTGTCGCACACGCCGCAGGGCTCCGTGCCGCCGCCGTAGCAGCTCCAAGTGCTGGCGATCGGCACCCCCAGCCGCAGGGCCTGCCTCACGATCTCGGTTTTGCTCCACCGCACCAGCGGCGCCCACAGCTGGGCCCCGTGGCCCTCACGGCCCGCCTTGCTGGCCAGGTCGGCCAGGACCTGGAAGGCCTCCAGGTAGTCCGGGCGGCAATCGGGGTAGCCGGAGTAGTCGACAGCATTCACCCCCAGCACCACCCGCTCGGCGCCGCGGGCCTCGGCCAAGCTCAGGCCAAGGGCGATGAACACGGTGTTGCGCCCCGGCACGTAAGTGCTGGGGATCACTCCATCCTTCACCCCCTCACAGGGCACGGGGATGGACGCATCGGTGAGGGCCGAGCCGCCCCAGGCTGCCAGGTTCACGCTGATCGTGTGGTGTTCGGCCAGCCCCAGGCTGGAGGCCACCAGCCGGGCGGCCTCCAGCTCACGGCGATGGCGCTGCCCGTAGTCGAAAGAGAGGCCGATCACCCTGTAGCCCTCCTCCTGGGCGAGGGCCGCGGCGGTGGCTGAATCCAGGCCCCCGGAGAGCAGGGCGATGGCGGAAGGCTGGTTCCCAGGCTCGGGCATGGACCTCCGGCTCGCCGCCGGGTTCGGCTCCGGGTTGGATGTCGGCTGCGGTTGCGGCGGCATGGGTGTTCGCGCGGTGCGCTCCGGGGCCTGTCCCGGCTGGAGGTCCACCGAGACGGTGTTTCCCTGACCATCCTCTCTGAGGGTGGAGCTGAAGACTGGAGCTGGACGTTGGCGGTCCCCGTGGCCACCATGGCATCAGTGATGCTGATCAACTGTGACGGAAGGAGCGGCTGGATGGGGCCGTCTGGCGACGCTGTTCGCTTTCGTAACCAGCCTGAGCGTGCCGGTTGCGGCGCAGGCCATCCCCCGCCTGGACCTCAAGCCTTACCCGGCCGCGGCGGCCGATCAGCGGCGCTGGGTGATCCAGCTGCCCGGGGTGCTCCGGCCCAGCAGCGACCCGGCCATCTCCGCCAACCCGGCCGACTGGCGGGTGGAGCTGATCGTGGGCCGAGAGCTGGAGGTGGATTGCAACCGCCAGCTGCTGCGCGGGCGGATTGAGGCGGAGACAATCCCTGGATGGGGCCACCGCGTCTTCCGGGTCAGCGGTGGGGATGTGGTGGCCTCCACCCGCATGGCCTGCCCGCCGGATCAGCCCGCCAGGCGCCAGTTCGTGGCGCTTGGCGGCGAGCCCACAGTGGTGCGCTACAACCCCAGCCTGCCGATCGTGGTCTACGCCCCGCGCGACCTGCAGGTGCGCTGGCGTTTGTGGAAGCCCGAAAAGGCCCAGCAACAAGCCCAGCAGCTCTGATCAGCGCACCCCCAGCAGCTTGTGGCTCTGCAGGCTCAGCCGCCAGCGTGGGTCACGGCGCACGTGCTCAACGGCCAGCTCCCGGCCGGCATCGCTTTGCCATCCAGGTTGCAGCAGCAGGACGGGCTGGTTGCCAGCGGTGATGGCGGCCGTTGCCATGGCCTCGGCAAAGGCCAGATCCGCCGGTTCATGCACCACCAGCTTGAGCTCCTGGCAGGCGAGCAGCAGCGCGGGGTGAGGCGGCCGGTGCCGCTTTGGCGACAGGGTGATCCAGTCGAACTGACCTGAGAGTGGATCCACGCCGCTGGTCTCCAGGTGTAGGGGCAGTCCTGCTCCGGCCAGGGCTGCGCAGAGGGGCTCTAGGTCGTGGTGTAGTGGCTCGCCGCCGGTGATCACCACGAAGCCCGCCCCTGCCTTGGCGGCGGCCCTGGTTTCCGCCGCCAACGCCGCGATTGTGCGGCTGGGGTGCACCGCCGCCGGCCAGGAGTGCTTGGTGTCACACCAGCTACAACCCACGGTGCAGCCGCCGAGGCGGATGAAGAATGCGCTGCGGCCGGCGTGCAGCCCTTCCCCTTGCACGGAGTGGAAGGTTTCCACCACTGGCAG
>JBIKUY010000002.1:0-25825 GCA_044347355.1 Prochlorococcaceae cyanobacterium
ACCACGGCCAGACCGAGGGCGGCGAGCATCAGCACCGAACCGATCGCCAGGCCGTTGAAGAGCGTGTCGAGAAGTGCAGTCATGGTGTCCCCGCGGGGACAAGGCGATGGGAATGAACAGAAAAGGGGGGAGCCAGCTCCCCCCCGCGATGTGGCACGTGGTGGCGTCAGATCAGCCGATGAGAGCCTGGCCGATCAGAGCTTGAACTTGCCGGCATCCGGACGATCCTGGGTCCAGTCGCAGGTGTAGCCCTTGGTTTCGGGCACGAACTGGTTCCAGGCGAGCGGCTTGACGATGCCCTTGTTCTCGAGGATCTTGAACATGCCATCGCTCTGCACCTCTCCGATCATCACCAGCTCGGTGGTGTGGTGGTTGGGCTGCACTTCAATCGGACCCTGAGGGGCGTCAAAGGTCACGCCGATCAGCGCCTCACGCACCTTGTTGTCATCCACGCTGTTGGCCTTCTCGGCACCCTTGGCCCACAGGTAAACCATGTTGTAGGCAGATTCGGCCGGGTCATTGGTCACCCGGTTCTCCCCATACTTGGCCTTGAAGGATTCGGTGAACTTCTTGGAGGCCGGTGTGTCGAGGCTCTGGAAGAAGTTCCAGGCGGCGAAGGTGCCCTCGAGGTACTCGGGACCGATCGCAGCCACCTCCTCCTCGGCGATCGAGAAGCTCATGATCGCGTAGCCATTGGCCGGAGTGATGCCGGCTGCCTTCAACTGCTTGAAGAAGGCCACATTGCTGTCGCCATTGAGGGTGTTAACGATCACGCCGCCGTTGGGCAGAGCCTGCTTGATCTTGGCGATGATCGGTGCCACTTCAGTGTTGCCGAGCGGGAGATAGTCCTCGCCAACAAGATTGCCACCCTCAACCTTGAGCTGCTCCTTCATGATCGTGTTCGCCGTGCGCGGATACACGTAATCCGAGCCGACCAGGAAGAAATCCTTGCCCTTATTCTTCAGCAGCCAGGACACGGCAGGCTCGGCCTGCTGGTTGGGAGTGGCACCGCTGTAGAAGATGTTCTTCGAACATTCCTGGCCCTCATACTGGATGGGATAGAACAGGAAATGATCCTTGGCTTCGAAAACCGGCAGCATGGCCTTGCGGCTGGCCGACGTCCAGCCTCCAAACACCACGGCCACCTGATCCTGATCGATCAGTTTCTTCGCCTTCTCGGCGAAGGTGGGCCAGTCGGAGGCACCGTCCTCCTCAATGGGCACGATCTTGAGCTTCTTGCCATCGATCGTGATGCCGCCCTTGGCATTGATCTCTTCGATGGCCATCAACTCGGCTTCGGCCACCGTGTTCTCGGAGATGGCCATGGTGCCAGAACGGGAGTGGAGGATCCCCACCTTCACTTCGCCGTCAAAATCGCCGCTGGCCTGTTCGCCTCCACCACAGGCCACCAGGGAAAACGTCATCGCCAGTGCCGTGGTCCCAGCCACAACACGAAGAGGCGAGCGCTGCATCAACACGTTGCGAAGGAAGGAGGGATTCATGAAGACTCCTATGGAAAGACCGCTGAACAATCCGCTGCATCTCAGCGGTGAGCGTGACCGTATTCAGCAACACGCTCCCGACGTGTAACAACGGGCACCGTTTCCAGGCTGGCAGCCCAAACCGAACGCCCCGAACAGGGGCATCAGGCCCGATTCGGTAGCTGTTGCAACAGAAAGGCCTCCACCTGATCCACGCCGTCGTTGTCGCGGATATTCGTGAAGCACCAGGGCCGACCGCCGCGCATGCGCTCGGTGTCGGTCTCCATCACCGCCAAGCTCGCCCCCACCATGGACGCCAGGTCGATCTTGTTGATCACCAGCAGGTCAGAGCGGGTGATGCCCGGGCCGCCCTTGCGCGGGATCTTGTCACCGGCTGCCACGTCGATCACGTAGATGCAGAGGTCCACCAGCTCGGGGCTGAAGCTGGCGGCAAGGTTGTCGCCGCCGCTCTCCACCAGCACCAGATCGAGATCGGGGAAAGCTGCCTCCAGCTCAGCCACTGCCGCCCGGTTGATGGAACAGTCCTCGCGGATGGCGGTGTGGGGGCAGCCGCCCGTTTCCACCCCACGGATGCGCTCAGGCTCCAGGGCACCAGCGCGGGTAAGGAACTGGGCATCCTCCTGGGTGTAGATGTCGTTGGTGACCACCGCCAGCTGCAGCCGATCGCGCAGCCGCCGGCAGAGGGCTTCGACCAGGGCGGTCTTTCCTGATCCCACCGGGCCGGCCACCCCCACGCGCAACTTGCTCATCGCTTCGCCCAGCTCCTGAACAACCTGGAAGAGAGCTCAGCATGCCGCAGCAGGGCAAGATCGGCGCCCGCCCGGCCCAAGCATCAAGGCCCTGAGGCAGAAGGACATCGCTTGGCACAGCGCAGTAAGGGCGCCCACGGGACAGACGCGCAACCGCTTCTCGACAAATCGTGCTGAACACCGGCAAACCTTTGCCAGCTGTCTGCTGGCCCTTCGCCAAGATGATGCGCATGGCGTTGAAGCTACGTGTCAGGCGTACGCCAGAACGATTCATGTCTCAAGCTCAAGACCGCGACTTGGCCTGCATCAAAAACCGATATCCCACCTTGGTGAAGAGCACACCCACATACAGCATGAGCGTCTTAACCACGCCGAAATGCTTCAGCAGGAACGCCGGCCGTTCATGGCGGAGGGCGTACGGGTTGGCCTCGGGCTTGTGCAGGCCAAACTGCACTGGATTCCTGCTGGTGTATTCCTCCGGATAATCCCAGTGCCGTATCCGGACCTCTACACCCTCCGGTGTGATGGCATCCGCAGCAAGGAGGGCTTTCTCAACACATCCAGATGCCTGAAAGCCTTTGCTGTAGACGTCCTGTGAGGTGTCGATCAGGACAGTGCCCTGGTAAGCGATGCTGTCGGCAAACGCCCTGATAGCAACTTTGAAATCCGCATCCGCCTCCTGCATTCGCTTCCAGTAAGGAATGAAATGGTCGGCTAAATACAGGTGCTTCGCGGCATGCACAAAGCATTTTCGATAAATATCATGGGCCCACTGCTCGTCATCGTGAATGCCGACGATGTAATCTATTTTGACCCAAGGATGCCCGTTGGCAGCCATTTTCTGAAGGGCATAGGTCTCCGGCCTGATATCTGTACCTTCTAAGGGTATGCATGCCAGCATCTTGGGCAACAGAGACGTCCGGTACAGGTGGTTACCCGCTGGCCTTTGCCCCCCAAAAAACTTGTCCATCATCAGCCCTTGGACCTCGCATACATGCTCCGGCATTGCTTCGAAGGCCTCGACCATGCGCCGGATGGCACCTGGGCGGAGAAGCACATCGGCATCCACACAAAGGGTGTAGGTGAAATTACGCGCGATACCCAAAGAAAAGGTAGTGCGCATGGCCTGGGAGAATGGCACCTCTTCCACTACTTCGATAGCGGTCTCTGGAATGCCTTGAGCGAACGTTAATGACCTGCAAGCAGATAAAGTGCGTTCTCCAACAGTCCGGATGATTACCAAGACGTCGCCCATTGTTGCGGCACGCTTCCCCTGCTCTTCGTAAGCCCGCACGATCGCACGGGCATCAGTCAACCTTGGATGTGTGGACAACATCATCTGCCAGTGATTTCTTGCTTGAGATGTACTCCCAAACGCATAGCCAGCGCCACCAAGGTAAATGTCGGATTGGCATTACCACTGGTCGGGAAGACCGATGAACCTGCTATGTAGACATTTTTACAGGAATGCAGGAGGCAATTCTTATCAACCACCGACGTGCCGATATCGTCACCCATTCGGGTGCCCCCCATATGGTGAGAGGCGTCATAGTCGATCGGCCATGCATTGATCTATTGATGGAGATCAGACGACACCATCCCCAATCCATTTTGGCGGGCTTCCACCTTCAGCACATTGGGCAACGCGATCAGACTGCGCTTATCCAGAGTGCTTAATGAATGCGATACGCGCGGCAAAGGCATGCCAAAAATGTCGGTGAAACTGGATAGGCTAACCCTGTTCTCCGGACGAGGTTCCATTTCCATGAAGTTCCGAATGAAAATGGCGCCCATCATCAATTGCTTGTCACCTCTTATCCGGTGGTACAGGTAGTCGGCAACAAATGGCATGTCGAAAAGGATGGCATTCAGCATCTCCGCATGGCCCCTGAGCGTTGTACGGCTGCTCTCAGCAGCCGTGTCATCACCGATAGCTGCGTCGTCAACCAGCACCCCCATCGGCCTTCGCTGCTTGAGGCGCTTAACCATCCCCAGCGACTTTTTCGACTTTTTTAAGTAATACAGCAAAGAAGCAACGCTTTTCCGCTCTGACCAGCCAAACAGAGGATGGAGTCGAATATAGCTGTTCAGCAAATGGTGCTTGCGCTGGTAATCGGCGCGCAAGTGCATGCCCTTGCACACCGAATACGGATGCCTCAATGCCAAAAAATGAAGGTATCCATATTGACGACTTGTTTGGCGAAATGGTTTTATCTGACCGTAGTTATTCTTCGGGTGGTTCATAAAAAACCGCCCGACCTGATCTTTATCATTGCCCAAGCCAGCCTTGCAGGCAAACGTTGAGTTCAACAGGAGCCTGGCATTTTCAATTCCACCACAAGCCAGCACCAAGTATCTAGCCGAAACGGTATAGGAGACGTGGTGCCTGTTCTGCAAGCGTACGCTCTTTGCAACACCCGTTTCTCCATCACCTGTGATGGCTGTTACGGTAGCCCCGGTGAACAAGTCCAGCCGGCTGTCAGCATACGCATCCGCAAATACTGTTTTAAAATTGCTGGGAGGATTACAAGCCATAAATAGCTTTTCCTCCAGATTGTTCCAGTTCAACTCATTGCCGTTTTCCCCGCTCAAGCCCATCCAGGCATCGTCATAGAAATGAGCCAGCTGCGGAAACTCAAAGGCCGCCGCTGCCTTTTCATAGAAAGGCTTGATATCCTTGAACTCAATTGGCCATCCGGAATACGGTATCCAGGGTCGTTTTTCAAAATCGATGGGGTCAAGCGGGCTCGTGAGGGCTGCCCATGTGGTGGATGTCCCGCCCAGCACACGCTCACGGGAGTAGTCCTTGATCGTGATGCCCTCACTTTCGACGGCTCGAAGTCCGTCGTAGAAAGGATGAGGCTTTTCTTCCCCGCTCTCCACCACCGCGCAGCGTATGCCACTGTCAAAAAGGGCGTGAGCGACAGCGCCGCCAGCGGGACCCGAACCAATGATCAATACATCGTATGCCAAGCCTGCTGGCAGTTCAGACCGACTTAAATCGATGTGCACTTGTGACTACTTTTGCGCGATGACCTGAATGTTGCTCGGGGCCATGGAATCGATCTGCTTGCTGGGGCTGAACGATCGATCGGCGTACTGCCGGATAATGAAGCGATCTAGCAGCGGCAGTGTTTTCACTAAAAAGATAAACTAATGGCCTGATTAACGCATTGGTTTCGGATTGTAGAAGTATGCGCTGCAGCAAGATGGCTGCAGTTTTAAATGGCTGGCAAGAGCCCTGGATGTCGCAATGCTGCCACGAACACGTATCCAGCAGAACCTTCATGCCGTATGGCGTGACGTGGAAGTAATCGTCGGGCCCCCTATGCACTGAAAAAACAGCGCTTGCAGAAAGGTACAGAGTGCCGCCTGGCTCCAGTATTCGGTGACATTCCCGGATAAGGCGTGCGGGATCAGGCATATGTTCCAGCAATCCGGTAGCAACGACGGCCGGATAGGAAGCGTCTGGTATGCCAGCCAGAATGGGATAATAAGCTTCACAATCGTATTCGAAGTGGGGCATGCACGTGCTGTTAGGCAGTAGGTCGTGGTAGCGAAACTCGCCGTACACGACCAGGGTGCGCTGATCACCGGCAAATGTTCTGCCGAACGCCCGCAAATCGTTGTAGGAGATTTTCTTTGCGTTGGCAAAGGAGGTCCGGCAGGCGTGCCGACGCCTTCGTAAAACTCTTTAAAGCCTTTCGATCATGACGACTGACTGCCAATAAGTGGGAAAAGAATGACGTGAAATGGCAACATTGTGGAACGCGCGGTTGTTGATGTCCAGCGCTAGCTGCAGCCGATCGCACTGCAGCCGGCAGAAGGCCCCCACCAGGGCAGTCTTGGCGAACCCACCGGCCGGCCAGCCCCACGCTCAGCTTCTGAACAACCGGGAGTAGAGCTCAGCATGGCGCAGCTGAGCCAGGCCGGCACCCACGCCACCGCTCCAGAGCTGGTGGGGATCGGCCGCCGCCAGCGCCGCGGCCCGCTCGGCAATCAGGGGCGCCAACTGCAGCTGCAGCCGCTGGCCCTCGGTGGCCCCCAGAGGCACCAGGCGCACGGCGGCACTGATCTGGTTGGCCGTCCAGCCGTAGAGATAGGCCTCCTCTAGCTCGGGTGCACCGATCTCCAGGCACAGGCCCGCCCAGGCGAAGGCCGCCGGCCAAGCCAGGGGTGACGGCACTGCCCCGAGCTCCGGCTCCGGCAGGGGCCAGCCCAGATCGGCCAGCAGCTGCAGCAGCGATGCCCCCATTTGACGCTGCTGGGCCCGCAGCTCAGGGGCCTCCCGCTGGGCCAGCAGCCAGCCATCGAGATCCCGCGCCGCGAGGGCCCCGTCGCCAGCGCCCGCTCGCCAGCGCTGCAACCCCTGCTGCAACAGCGCCAGGGCCGCAACCTCAAGGCACAAGGCGCCCCGACGCAACTCTGCCTCCAGCCAGCGCAGCAGATCAGAGCCGTCAACGATGCGGCCGGCCTGCACCAGCCACTCCAGGCCCTCGGAGTAGCTAAACCCCCCCACCGGCAAAGCTGGACTCACCAGCTGCAGCAGGCGCAGCTGGGCTACGGCCGCCGGCCTCGGTTCGGCAGGATCAGTGGCCATGGCTGTGCCCAAGACCATGGCTGTGCCCTTGGGAATGACTGTGGCCCTCGTAGGCGCCGGACTCGGGGGTGAAAGGCGCCACCAGCCGCTCCACCTGCAGACCGCGGCGTTGCAATAGGTCGGCAAGCACGCTGTCATCGAGCAACAGCAGCTGGTGGGCGTGGAGTTCCATCGCCACGTGGCGGTTGCCCAGGTGATAGGCCGCCTGCAGCAGCGCCAGGGGATCAGAGCTGCTCACCTGCAGGAGGGGCTCAGGGGCCGCCTCCACCCGCACCAGAGGCCCCTCCAGGCCTGCAGGCGCCAGCAGCTCGCCCGGCGTCAGGGCCGCGCCTCGGGGCAATTGCAGCAACACGTGACGGCCACAGACCGTGCTGCGGCGGCCGCGCAGGCTGGTGCGATCCTGGGCTGTGAGCGCCAGCTGCAACACCTGGGCCAACCCCTGGGTCGCCGGCTCAACCGACCGTCGCTCCAGCAAAAGCAGAGGCTCGCTCGATGCAGGGTCATTCATGCCAGCACCCTGGCCAGCGGCGCACCGCTGCTCTGTAGCGGTTGTTACCAGAGCAGCGGTGTTCGCGGCGGAGCATGGCCACATGCCCTCCTCCGCAACCAGCCCGCTGCAGCCGGTCGCCAACGCCTGGCGGTCGGAAGCCTGGTTGCGGTTTCAACGCCAGGGGGAGCGCACCAGCCATCAGGGCGGGGCAAGCGCCCCGCTCAAACTGCAACGGGCCTTCCAGCAGACCAGCGGCCATTGCGAACTGCCGCTGCTGCACACCGCAGGCGGCCTGGTGGGCGGCGATCAGTTGCAGATCAGCGCCGCGCTGGAGGCCGGTAGCCGCGCCCTGCTCACCAGCGTGGCGGCCCAGAAGGTGTACGGCACCGTGGGGCGGTTACGCCAGCGACCAGAAGGCAGCTGGGCCGAGCAGGAGCTGCAGTTCCAGCTGGCCGCCGACAGCGACCTTGAATGGCTTCCCCAGGAACTGGTGCTCTACGCCGATGGGCTGTTTGCCCAGCGGCTGGAGGTGGAGCTGGCGGAAAGCGCCAGCTTCCTGACCGCCGAAATCGTGCGTCTGGGCCGCACCGCCGATCAGGAGGAGCTGGGTGCAGGACGCTGGCGCTCCAGCCTGAGCATCCGCCGCCAGACAGCGCGGGGGCCACGCTGGGAGCTGGTGGACCGGCTGGAACTGACTGGCGCAGCCCTGCAGGGGGTGCACGGCATGGGCTCTGAGCCGGTGTTCGGCAGCCTGGTGTGGGCGGCACCGGCGCCCCTGGACGCGGCAACCCTGGCCACATTGTTAGAGCGGGGCCGGGCCGCGCGCGCTGGCCTGGCCGGCGAGATGGCCTGCGGCGCGCTGGAGCAGGGGATCGTGGCCCGCTACCGGGGCCCCTCCAGCCAAGCGGCCCGTTACTGGTTCAGCCGCCTCTGGCGCCTCAGCCGGGAGTTGCGTGGGCTGGCTGAGCCGGAGCTGCCCCGGGTGTGGCCTTTCCAGGAAACACCCTTCGCCGCCGATCTCCCCTGCACGGCAGTTCCCCCCTGCACCAGCGGTTCAGGCTGAACGGGCCAACGCGCCTCCTCCCTGCCACAGTTTCCCCATGCATCTCACTCCCCAGGAAAAGGACAAGCTGCTGATCGTGACCGCCGCCCTGCTGGCGGAGCGGCGGCTCAACCGCGGCCTCAGGCTCAACCACCCCGAGGCTGTGGCCTGGCTCAGCTTCCAGGTGATCGAGGGCGCCCGCGACGGCAAGAGCGTGGCCGCCCTGATGGCCGAGGGCAGCACTTGGCTCAACCGCGACCAGGTGATGGAGGGGGTGCCGGAGCTGATCCACGAGGTGCAGATCGAGGCGATGTTTCCCGACGGCACCAAACTCGTGACCCTGCACGACCCGATCCGCTGACCTCCCGCGCTCTCCCTAATGGCACCTGTGATCCCCGGCGAATTGATCCCCGAGCCCGGCGAGCTTGAACTCAATGCCGGCCGGCCTGTGACCACCATCACCGTGGCCAACACCGGCGATCGGCCCGTGCAGGTTGGCTCCCACTTCCACTTCCACGAAGCCAACAGCGCCCTCAAGTTCGACCGCGACGCCGCCCGCGGCCTGCGCCTCGACATCCCCGCCGGCACGGCCATCCGCTTCGAGCCCGGCGACAGCCGCGAGGTGCAGCTGGTGCCCTTTGCGGGCGAGCGGCGGGTGTTCGGGTTCAACGGCCTGATCAACGGCCCCCTCGATTAGCGCCAAGCACACCCCTCCGCTTCGCCATCACTGCCGCCCTCCGCCGCCCGCTTCCATGGCCTACCGCATCTCCCGCCGCGCCTACGCCGAGACCTACGGCCCCACCACGGGCGATCGGCTGCGGCTGGCCGACACCGAACTGATCCTGGAGGTGGAGAAGGATTTCACCGTGTACGGCGACGAGGTGAAGTTCGGCGGCGGCAAGGTGATCCGCGACGGCATGGGCCAGGCCCAGACGCCCCGCAGCGAAGGCGCGGTGGACACGGTGATCACCAACGCCCTGATCCTGGATTGGTGGGGGATCGTCAAAGCTGACATCGGCCTGCGTGACGGCCGCATCTGCGCCATCGGCAAGGCGGGCAACCCTGACACCCAGGCGGGGGTGACGATCGTGGTGGGCCCGGGCACCGAGGCGATCGCCGGTGAGGGCCACATCCTCACCGCCGGCTCGATCGACACCCACGTGCACTTCATCTGCCCCCAGCAGATCGAAACGGCCCTCGCCAGCGGTGTCACCACCCTGCTGGGGGGCGGCACCGGCCCCGCCACCGGCACCAACGCCACCACCTGCACCCCCGGCGCCTTTCACCTGGCCCGCATGCTCCAGGCCGCCGAGGGGTTGCCGGTGAACCTGGGCTTCTACGGCAAGGGGAATGCCTCCACCCCCGCGGCGATCGAGGAGCAGGTGCGCGCCGGCGCCTGCGGGCTCAAGCTCCACGAAGACTGGGGCACCACCCCGGCGGCGATCGACTGCTGCCTCACCGTGGCCGACCGGCTCGACGTGCAGGTGTGCATCCACAGCGACACGCTCAACGAGGCGGGCTTCGTGGAGGACACGATCCGCGCCATCGGCGGCCGCACCATCCACACCTTCCACACCGAAGGGGCCGGCGGCGGCCATGCCCCCGACATCATCAAGATCTGCGGTGAGGCCAACGTGCTGCCCAGCAGCACCAACCCCACCCGGCCCTACACGGTGAACACCCTCGAGGAGCACCTCGACATGCTGATGGTGTGCCACCACCTAGATCCCAAAATCCCGGAAGACGTGGCCTTTGCTGAGTCGCGCATCCGCCGCGAGACGATCGCCGCCGAAGACATCCTCCACGACCTGGGCGCCTTCTCGATCATCGCCAGCGATTCCCAGGCCATGGGCCGGGTGGGGGAGGTGATCACCCGCACCTTCCAGACCGCCCACAAGATGAAGGTGCAGCGCGGTGCCCTACCCGAGGACAGCAGCCGCAACGACAACACCCGCCTGAAGCGCTACATCGCCAAGACCACGATCAACCCGGCGATCGCCCACGGTCTCGACTCCCAGATCGGCTCGGTGGAGGTGGGCAAGCTGGCTGATCTGGTGCTGTGGAAGCCGGGCTTCTTCGGCGTGAAGCCGGAACTGGTGATCAAAGGGGGCTCGATCGTGTGGGCCCAGATGGGCGACGCCAACGCCTCGATCCCCACCCCCGGCCCGGTGCACGGCCGGCCGATGTTTGCCGCCTTCGGCTCGGCGCTGGCCCCGAGCTGCCTCACCTTCGTGAGCCAGGCGGCCCTGGATGCCGATGTGCCCCGGAAGCTGGGTCTGAAGCGGCCCTGCGTGCCAGTGGTGAACACCCGGGGCGGCATCGGCAAGGCCGCCATGAAAAACAACACCGCCCTGCCCCAGGTGGAGGTAGATCCCCAGACCTACGAAGTGTTCGCTAACGGCGAGCTGCTCACCTGCGAGCCCGCCACTGTGCTGCCCATGGCCCAGCGCTACTTCCTGCTGTAGGGAAGGGCTTGGGCGGCCCCATTTCAAATCAACTCCGGCAACTCCGGCAATGGGACGGCGAAACCAACACCCATGGTGGTGACCGAGCCGGAGCGCACAAACCAACGCAAACGTGCCTGCACCGGCCCCTGGTGCTGCATGGCCTCCGGCAAGCGGTGTTCCCCGAAATCCAGCGCGAGGAGCTGACCGACGCACAGGTCCTGGTGGTCGGTGATCAGCAGGCAGAGGCCCCCCAGGCTGATATCGAGGATGTCTGCACTGAAACAGGCGGCTGCCTGTTCGACCGTCTGGTCTGACGCCAGCCGCACCAGGATGGGACGACAGGGAGGCACCAGTTCGCGTGGGTGGCGGCGGGTGCCCTGCTGATCATCCTCGGCAGCTCGGGGAACCGCACGGTCATCCAGGATCGTGGCCACCTCAAACGGAGGAGGAGGGGGCAGTGGTGGGGGCTCCTGGCCACTGAAGCCAACCCGTGGATCGGGATCTGTTGGAGCCATGAATGCAACCGAGGAATGCGCCGGTAGGCGATCGAGTCCAGACAGTCCTGGACAAGAACTGTGCTGTTGCGAAGCTAAACCGTTCAGCTTGAACAGACCACAATCCTCAGCGGTCAATGGCGGGTTTCGTAGCAACCCATACCCGGGGGGCCGCTGGGGTTCCGGATGATTCGCCAGCCGCCCCTGGCCAGAGGCATGTTCACGGACTACACCCCCAACCGCGGCTACGACGAGTACTTCAGCGCCAACGACCAGCCCCGCAAGGCCCTACGTCCGCTGCTGTCCTCCCTGGGCCGTCTGGGGCTGGACGAACTGAACCGCAACCACGCCGCGGCAGGCGTGCTGCTCAAACGGCTGGGCGCCACCTTCCGCCTCAACGGATCCTGCCCTTCGACCCCCGGCCCCGGCTGATTAGCAACAGCTAATGGCTGCGGCTGGAGCAGGGCCTGATCCAGCGCCTCGAAGCCATCGACCAGTTCCTGGCCGATGTGTACGGCAGCCAGCGGATCATCAACGACAACGTCATTCCCCGGGGCGATGTGGAGAGCTCCCAGGGCTGGCGACCGCAGATGCAGGGCTTCAAACCACCCCTCGACCGTTGGTGCCACATCTCCGGTCTCGATCTGGTGCGCGACGGGGAGGGAACCTGGCGGGTGCTGGAGGACAACCTGCGCTGCCCTTCCGGTGTGGCCTACTTCCTCGAGAACCGGCGGGTGATGAAGCGCATGTTCCCCAGCCTGTTCATGGGGCGCACCGTGCAGCCAATCGACGACTATCCCTCCCATCTGCTGCAGACCCTGCGGGAGCTGGCCCCCTGGACGGAAACCCCCAAAGTGGTGCTGCTCACCCCCGGGGTGTACAACAGCGCCTACTTCGAACACAGCTACCTGGCCCAACAGATGGGCATCCAGCTGGTGGAGGGCCGCGATCTGGTCTGCCAGGACGAACGGGTGTGGATGCGCAGCACCGCCGGCCTGGAGCAGGTGGATGTGATCTATCGCCGCATCGATGACGACTTTCTCGATCCGGAGGTGTTCCGCAGCGATTCGCTGCTGGGCGTTTCGGGTCTGATGCGGTCCTACAGCGCGGGACGGGTGGCGATCGCCAACGCTCCGGGCACCGGCGTGGCCGACGACAAGTTGATCTATGCCTACGTGCCGGAGATGATCCGCTATTACCTGGGCGAAGAGCCGATCATTGAGAATGTGCCCACCTACATCTGTTCCAGACCAGATGACCAGGCCTATGTCCTGGCCCATCTCAGTGAACTGGTGGTGAAATCCGTGGCCGAGGCGGGTGGCTACGGCATGTTGATCGGCCCCCATGCCAGCCCGGAGGAGATCGACGATTTTGCTGAAAAGATCCAGGCCAATCCCCGCAATTACATTGCCCAACCCACCCTTGAGCTGTCCACCGTCCCATCCCTGAGCGAAGGTGAACTGTTCCCTTGCCATGTGGATCTCCGCCCCTACGTGCTGCGGGGCAAAGGAGCCTGGGTAAGCCCCGGCGGGCTCACCCGGGTGGCCCTGCGCAGGGGCTCCCTGGTGGTGAATTCCTCCCAGGGTGGCGGCTGCAAGGACACCTGGATCGTGACCGACAGCCAGGAGGCCTTGCCATGTTGAGCCGCGTTGCCGACTCGCTCTACTGGATCAACCGCTACGTGGAGCGGGCCGAGAACATTTCTCGCTTCGTGGAAGTGAGCGAAGCCATGGCCTTGGACTGCCCCCCCGGCAGCGCCGAACCATGGCTGCCCCTGATCGACGCCAGTGGCGACCGCGAGCTGTTCGACACCCTCTACCCCCAGGGTTCACCGGACGACGTGGTGGAGTTTCTGGTGCGGGCCGACGACAACCCCAGCAGCATCCGCAACTGCCTGAGTCACGCCCGCGAAAATGCGCGGCAGATCCGTGAGGTGATCACCACCGAAATGTGGGAGCACCTCAATGACATCTACTGGACGATGATGGAGGATGAGCGCTTCTGGGGCCAACCTCCCCAGGAACTGCTGCGCGACATCCGCCGGGCCTGCCAGCTGTTCTATGGCATCACCGATGCCACCCTGAGTCGGGATCTTTCCTGGCAGTTCAGCCGCCTGGGCCGCCTGCTGGAGCGGGCCGACAAGACGACCCGCATCCTCGATGTGAAGTACTTCCTGCTATTGCCCTCACCCGATGAGGTGGGCGGCGTGCTGGATGAACTGCAGTGGATCTCCCTGTTGCGCAGCGCCGGGGCGTATCAGATGTTCCGCCAGTCCCGCCAGCAGGCGATCGAACCAAAGGCAGTGGCTGCCTTTCTGCTTCTTGATCCAATCTTTCCCCGTTCCGTACGCTACTGCCTGGAGCGAATCCAGGAAACCCTGCGCATCGTGAGTGGCACCGCCGTGCCGGCCACCCCCGATGCCCTGGAATGCCTCAGCGGCCTCACCCTGGCTCGCTGGAGTTACACCCGTATCGAGGATTTAATCGCCGGGGGACTGCATGAGTCGATCGATGCGCTGCAGGGTGATCTCAACACGATGCATGGCCTGATTGAAGAGCGTTACTTCACCGCAACCACCCACAATCCCAACAACGCCGATCCGGCATGCGTGCTCGCGTAATTCACACCTTTCACTACCACTACGACGCCCCGGTGCTGCTCGGTCCCCATCGTTTCGGACTCAAGCCCCGCGGCCACGGTTTCCAACGACTGCTGGATTTCCGCCTGGAGATCAGTCCTGAGCCCAGCCGGCTCTACCCGCTGGTGGCCGCCAGTGGCGACGAGATCCTGCGGGCCCGCTTCCAGGGCGGCACCGACCACTTCCAGGTGCGTGCGCTGAGTGAGGTGGAAACCGAGACGGCTCCGCTGCTGCAGGCCTGCCTGGAGGAGATCGAGCCGCAGCTGCCCTACCCGGTGGGCCACCTCAACGGCGACCTGATGGGTTCGCTGGAGGGCTGGCTGCCCAATGGCCAGCACGACCCGGCGGCCGTGGACCTCGCCCAGGAGGCCCTGATGGGCAGCGACCAGCGGGCGCTGATGTTCCTGCAGCAGCTGGTGGAGATCATTCAAGACCGGGTGAAGTACACCCAGCGCCATGTGGGTCCGGCCTGGCCGGCGGGCCGCACCCTCAAGGAGCGCGTGGGCTCCTGCCGTGACCTGGCGATGCTGATGGTGGAATCCTGCCGCTGCGTGGGGCTGCCGGCCCGGTTCGTGAGCGGCTACCACCTGGTGGAGCCCAAGCCCAAGCGTTACGACCTGCACGCCTGGGCCGAGGTGTATCTGCCAGGCGCCGGCTGGCGCGGATTCGATCCCAGCGGTATCGGCGTGATCGACGATCGCTACATCACCCTGGCCACGTCGTCGAAGCCGGAGCTCACGGCAGCGATCACCGGCAGCTTCTCCGGCCCCCCCGGCGTGACCAGCGAGTTCAGCTGGCAGATCGAGGCCGAGATGCTCGAGCCCAGCAGCACGAAGGCTGCGACGATCGACTCAGAAGCCACCGACCTGCCAATAGCCAAGCTCAGCTGAATGGCGCGAGCGTGTGGCACGTGAATCAGTTTCCAGATTGACCACCTGCCCACGGCCGCGGTCTTTGGCCACGTAGAGGGCCGCATCGGCGGCCCCCATCAATTCACTCAGGCCATAGCCCGCCCGGCCATTGCTGGTGGCCAGTCCCACCGAAAGGTCCACCTGCACGTCCTGGCCATCGCCGCTGGCGATGGGGGTGACTTGGATCTTCTGGCGCGTGCGCTCGAGGGCCTGAGCGGCCTCATGGGCGGGCAACTGCATGAGAATGGCGAACTCGTCACCCCCAAGCCGACCCACCAGATCGCTGACGCGCAACGCAGCCCGTAACAGCTCGGCAACCTGGCGGATCACCTTGTCCCCAGCATCGTGTCCGTAGGAGTCGTTGATCTGCTTGAAGTGGTCCACATCGATCAGGGCCAAAGAAACCGGCAAGCCGGCCTGCCGGGCACGCTTGAGCACATCCGTGGCGGCCTCCGTGAAGGCGCGGCGGTTGTAGATGCCGGAAAGCGCATCGATTTGGGCGAGGTGCAGCAGTTGGGGGATCAACTCGCGGCGTAACTGCACCATCAAGCCCGCACATCCCACAAACAGCGGCAGCAGGCCAGCCAGAAATAGCTTCAGCACAAACAGAATGGCTTCATTCCCCGACTGCCGCACATCGGTGATCGTGATCAGGCTGGCCCGATCGCCATAACGATCAACGCCCTCCAGAGCTAAGGGGTACTGGCGCATCGTGAGCAGCGCATCGCCTCCGATCCAGGGCAAGGGGCCATGAAACACCAGGTCCTCACGGGTGAGGCAAGTGAGCAGGGTGGAGGCAGAAGGGCAGTCTGCGAACAGCTCGCGCAGGTGATGCTGGTTGGGCAACTGCAGCACATGGGGCAGGGGTAGGCCCACAAGGGCGTTGTTAGAAGCCGCCAGCACCAGTCCGCGCTGATCCACCACCAAGGCACTCTCCACCTCCTGGCTGGAGGCGGCCTGCTGCAACCGGCGCTGCAAGTTGTACATGGGCTCATAACTGGTGAGCCCCACGCTGAGCTGCCGCTGCAGGACCTCGGCCTGCCGCCGCTGCTCCTGAGCGCTCTGGGACAACACCAGAATGCCAGCCACTACGGCCATCAGTGCCGATGCCGCCGTGGCCGCCGGGAGCATGTCGAGCCAGAGGCGACGGTTCACCCACTGGGCCAGAGTCCCGGTATCGAGGAACTTTCGGTACCAGTTGCGGATCACGGCTCCACCAGAAAGGACGTGGTGGGCCGGGGCAGGGGGGCATCGGGCTGAATGCGCTGCGCTTTGACCAGCAGAGCGGCCATGCGAGCGATGGACCGCGCCACCGGGCCATCCTCCACCAGCAGATCGCGTTGCTGTTCTGCCGAGGGGAAGCGCAGACCCTGCTCCGACTGGGCGAAGGCGATGGGGCTGATCTGCTGGCGCTGGGCCATCACGGCCACAGCTTCACTGCGGTTGGCCTTGGCATAGGCATGGGCGGCCCACCAACTACGCACAAGTGTTTGAAGGGCACTACGGCGAAGGCGGGCAACCTCAGGATCCACCGCCAGCACATCCACCACCTCCCCGGGCAGCTGGCTGCTGCTGAACAACTCATGGAAGCGCTCGTCCTGACGCAAGGACAAGTCGTGAGGCGCGTAGGTCACGATGGCGTCCAGGTCGCCGGTGCGCAGGCCCGCCACAAGGGCAGTGGGACCGTCAAAGTGCAGCTCCAGATCAGCCACGCCCACAGGCTGCCCATCCAGGCTGCGCAAGAGCAGGTATTCGGCCAGTACGGTGCGCTCCAGCCCCACCTGCTGGCCCGCCAGGGCTGCGGGGGTGGCCAGGTCGACCCGGGCGATCAACCGATCCGCTCCCACAGACTCATCGAGCACCAGCACCAGCAGCGGACAGCGGGCGGGTACCTCCTGACAGAGAGCGATCGCCTCAGGCAGGGTGGTAGCGATCACATTCACATCCCCACGCACGTAGGCCAGCCGTTGATCCGCCAGGGAGCTGTACTGCTTTACCCGCAGATCGAGGCCCAAGGCCTGCGCCAGCTCCTTCTGCTCGGCCAGATAGAAGTACTCGTATCCCGGCCAGCTGGTGATCGCGACAAAGATCTCGCTCGACTGGCGCGCCTGCAGCCACAGGGCCGCGCTTGCAGCTCCGACCAGCGCCAGGATCGCGAAAAGGGCTAACACGCGCCGGGATCGCCTGGGCGGGCGCCCATTGGGCGTAGGGGCCAGATGGAGTGGGGGCAACACCATGGGTCCTTCAGCGCGACGCCGCCTGAACCAGTGCATTGCTCACCTGGGGCAGGGCAGAGCCCGGTTTCACCAGGTTGAGTTGTTCCTGCACCCTCCGCACGGCCTCGAGATTGCGCTGCAGTGGGCCATCCGCAGCCAGCATGGCGTCCTGCACCTGGAGCGGGAAATACACCAGGCCCTGCTCCGCCATCCTGAATTCCTCGCTGCTGAGACCTTCGCGCCGGGCCATCAGCGGCAGGGCCGTGGCGGGATTGCGCTGGGCCAGCTCATGGGCCGCCTGCCAGACCCGCAGCAACCGAACGAGCTCGTGTCGGTGCTCGGCATAAAACTCCGGACGTACCACGAGCACATCAAAGATCTCGCCAGGGATGGCTCGACTATCGAACAGTTTGTTGGCACGGCCATCGCGATAGGCGACTTCGCTGTAAGGCGGAAAAAATGCCACCGCATCCACCGATCCCCGGGCCAGCGCGTCGGGCATCGCATCGAGCGGCATGTTGCGCACCTCCACATCGGCCAGGGACAGACCCTCGCCCGCCAGGGCGCGGCTGAGCACGTAGGGCCCCAGCGAGGAGTGGGTGAGTCCCACCCGCCGGCCCTGCAATTGGCTGATGGAACGGATGCCGGCCACTGCCGCCACCTGGTCGCCGCCGCGGGATTCGTTGATCACCAGCACCACCACCGGACAGCGGTCGGGCGCCCGGGAACAGATGTCCACCGCCTCCACAGTGGTGAGCTGGGCCATCTGCAGGTCGCCTCGCAAGTAGGCATGCACGATCGCTTGGGGATCGGGAAACTCGGCAGTGCGCAGGTTCAGTCCTTGGGCTGCATCCAGGCCCTTCTGCTCAGCAAGATAAAAGTATTCGTAGCCCGGCCAGTTGGAGACGGGCATGGTGAGCTCAGGCACCGACCGGCTGCAGGACACGGCAGCCAGACCGGTGACCAACAGGCCCGCTCGGCCTGCTAGCCGGCGCGGGCCTGTTGGTAACCGAGGCCCGGGGGACTGCTGCGGAGACGGCGACAAGGGCATTCGGCCATGGCTACCTCGGGCCCTCGCTACCACAGCCATGAATCCAGCAGGACATTGGACCTTAGGGGCCACTGACGGCTTCGCTTCCTAGCCTTCATTCCGTGACACGCATTGCCCTACCTCAGGCTTCAACATGACCCCATCCGCGCTGGCTCTGCCGGCGCAACGTCCGAACCCCCAGGAGCTCGGTACCGGCACGATGCGCACTGAGCACAGCCATTTGGCTGGTTCCCGAGCCAGCACGCTGGCGCAGCTCGCACTCCTGAGCGGACTTGCCGTGCTTCTCAACGCCCTGCCCGTGCCGATGTTCTATGGCATCCACGTGATGTTGGGCTCCGTACCGGCGATCTTCGCTCTACTGCTCTGGCAGCGCTGGTGGGGAGTCGCGATCGGCGTACTCGCCAGCCTGCAGACCTGGTCCCTCTGGGGGCATCCCTGGGCGGTGGTGATCTTCAGCCTGGAGGTGGGGTGGCTGTGGCTATGGCTGCACCGCGCCCCAGCGAGGAGCGATGCCAGAGGCAACGGTCAGGTGATGCTGCTGACCATCGGCTACTGGCTGCTGATCGGGGCGCCTTTGGTCTTCGCCTCCTACGGGCTGGTGATGCGCATCGACCCAGCCAACGTAGTGATGGTGGCCGTGAAGCAGAGCTTCAACGGTGTGCTCAACGCCGAGCTCGCCTTCACCGCCCTGGTGATCACCCGAGCCCTCCAGAGCCGGCACAACGTCGGACCTGGCGTTTCGCTGCGGGGCGTGATCATCGCCCTGGCCCTCCTCGCCCTCACCCTGCCCACACTGCTGATCAGCATCGCGGCGGGTCAGCAACTGCAACGGGCCGTGGAGCAGGGCGTGCTCGATGGCCTGAAGAGCATCAGCCTGGTGGTGTCGCACGGGGGAGAAGGCCAGCAGACCAACCAGCTGTTGATCGAGCAGCTCGGCGGCGATCTGGCATTCCGGCGCATCGCCTCCGATGGCACGGAGATCAGCTCCAATCCAGCGCTCTTCGAGCGCCTTGACGGCGCCTTCAGCGATGGCGGCCGCAGCCAGGTCACCAACCGCGATCTCGCTCTGCTAGTCCGCAGCGGCAACGGCCCGGAATTGCACAAGTGGGTGAACGGCTATTGGAGCTACAGCAGTCAGGCCAAGGGCCCAGGTGGCATCGACCTGGTTCAGGTGGTGGAGCCGGCCCGCTCAGCGGTGACCCGCATACAGAAACAGAGCAGCCAGCTGCTGGTGGTAAGCCTGGGGGTGGTGGTGGTGGGGGCGTTGCTCAGCAGCGACGTGGGGCGGCGATTCGAGCGGGAATTCGATGGCGCTCTCAATCCGCAGCAGAACGATCCCGGGGAGAGCGATCCCCCGAGGCATGAGAGCGGCTCCCCGCCCCTCCTGCGCCTCTCGGCCGTGAACGAACTGCGCACACTGGCAGGGCAAATGAATCAGCGCATCCTCGAAGCCAACCAGCTCTCCCTAGAGCTGCAGAACAGCAACGCCAACCTGCTGCGCGCCAAGCTGGAACTGGAGGGCCTGCTCACGACCGATCCGCTCACCGGCTGTGGCAACCAGAAGGCCTTTGAGCTGCGGCTCCAGGAAGAGTGGCATCGCGCCCGCCGCAGTGGCGAACCTCTCTCCTGCCTGTGCTTTGCCCTCGATGGCGTGGCCCTGGCCTACGGCGAGTTCGGCTCCCAGGCGGGCGATGAGCTGCTCAGATCCGCAAGCAGAGCACTGCATGGGCGGCTGCGCATCACCGACCACCTCTTCCGTTCCTCTAACCCATCCTCCAACCAAGAGTTCGTGGTGATCGCAACGGGCTGCAGCGCCGTCGCCGCCCACCGTCTGGGCCACGATCTGCTGGCAGCGGTCGATGGGATCTGGGTGCGGCCCAAGGGCGATCACCCCGGAGCAGGCCCGTCCTGCGACATCGAACATCGAGAGGATCCGGAACTGCGTGCTTTGCCACGGGTGGGTATCGCCAGCCTGGATTCTCAGCAGGATTCGGCCGAAAGCATGGTTCACCGCGCTCAGGAGAGCCTGGGTTCAACCAACACCTTCGGCGCCAGGCTCACCAGTTCAGACCATGGAGCTTGGGCAGGGGAGCCGTCTTGAAGGTGACGGCAAACAGCCGAGGAATGCGGCGACTGTTATACACCCGAAACTCACGCACCACGCTCGCTCCCTGATCGCGAACGGCCTGGTTAAGCACCACGGAACCATCAGGGTCGGACACGGAACGGTGAAAAGTGCCTGGGGGAATGCGCAGGATGTCGCCACCAGCTTCCAGGCGCACAATGTGATACGGATAGTTCCAGCCAAAGTTAACCAAATAAAACGTGCGGCCTCCATGCAAGGCCAGTAAATTGTCCTCCTGATGGGGATGCAAATAGAACTGCCAAGCGCCTGTCTTCTCCTCATCCGGCGGACTCACGGCGGGGCCGGAGTGAATCACCAGATCCCGCGCATTGGATGCGGCAACTGTGATGTCGAAGAAGCGCACAGCGGGCGTATCCCGGAATTTTTCGTAGGGGATCAGCTCAAACATCGGCGCCGGCTTCGGCATGAAGGCAGTCATCGGCCTGCTGGGGTGGAGGGCTGGGTGTTGCTTAGTGAAACGAACCAACCAACCCAACAACGGTGGCAACCACTACACAAACAACTGAAACACTGGTCAGTTTCACGAGTGACCTGATTTCCATGCAGAACAATGTCCTTGTTTTCAGCAGCAACAATCAGAACGGAATCGGCATCTCCACCGCCGCTGGGGCAGGGCTGCAAGCTGCCACCCGCTGGGCCACCACCTGCCCCACCAGCACGATCGAGGGGGAGGCGAAGCCCTGCTCGCCGGCGCGGTCGGCGAGCTCCGCCAAGGGACTGAGCAGCAAGCGCTGACCCTCCACCGTGCCCTGCTGGATCACCGCCGCCGGGGTATCTGCGGCCAGCCCCCCGGCCAGGAGCTCTTCAGCGATGCGGCGCAGGTTGTGCAGGCCCATGTAGATCACCAGACCGTCGCTGCTGCGTGCCAGGCCGCGCCAGTCCACACCCGGGCGCTGCTTGTCGATCTCCTCGTGGCCGGTCACGAAGGTGACGCTGGAGCCGGCCTTGCGGTGGGTCACCGGAATGCCGGCGTAGGCCGGGGCGGCGATGCCGGCGGTGACCCCGGGCACCACCTGAACGGGGATGCCCCGGGCCGTCAAATGGGCTGCCTCTTCACCACCGCGCCCAAACAGAAAGGGGTCTCCCCCCTTGAGGCGCACGATCAGGCGGCAGCGGGCAGCCAACTCCACCAGCACGGCATTGGTGCTGGGCTGGGGCACCGAGTGGTGGCCGCGGCGCTTGCCCACGAAGTGGCGTTCGCAGCTGGCTGGCACCAGGTCGAGCAGGGCCTTGGGAACCAGGGAGTCGTAGACGAGGGCATCGCACTGCTGCAGCAGCCGATGGGCCTTGATCGTGAGCAGGTCGGGATCACCCGGGCCGGCCCCCACCAAGTACACCGTGCCAAGCGGCGAAGCCTGCTCGCTCACGGCAGGGCCTCGAGGGCGTCGAGCAGCACGGCCCGCAGGGCAGGCCGCTGCAGGAGGGGCGCGCCAATCCTGCTGCCGAGCCGATCGGTGAGGCGGTTGGCCGCGAGGGCCAGGGGCAGAGCCGGTGCGGTGAAGCTCAGGTGCGGATCCTCGGGATCAGGCGCACTGTATGGAGCGGCCAGGGTGCGGCAACCGGTGACCTGCCCAAGCCACTCCAGGTAGCGCTCGGCCAGGGGACTGGCAATCGGATGATGCAACAGCAGGGGGCGCCCCTGGCCCGACTCCGCAGCACCCTCCAGCACCTGCAGCTCCCGACGCAGGGCCTGCTGCCAGCAGGGCCAGGCCCCGAGGAAGGGCAGCCGCTGCACACACGTGCGGCGGCCCCAGTGGGCGGCGATGGCGGGAACCTCATGGCAGACATGCCCCCCCGGCAAAAGCAAGAGCGGCATCAGGGTGAGGGGCAAACCCGCCGCCAACAGCGGGTTCCCATCCGGGGGAGCGCTGGCGGTGAGCGCCTGCAGGCGCACCGGGGCCCCGCGCCGCTGCTCCAGCTCCTCAGCCAGGCTCACCAGCTCGGCGGGCAGCTCGCCGCCGCTGCGGCCATGCACCACCAGCAGCAGCGGTTGCACCGGCGTCGCCGCCAGGCGGCGCTGCAACCGCCCGGCCACGGCGGCATCGAGGGCAGAGCGGCTCAGGGGCACCAGCTGACGGCGGCAGCCCGGCAGCCGGGCCAGCAGGTCCACGGCCGTGGCTGCCAACTGGCGATCAAGATCACCCGCAAGCTGCAGCAGGCAGCGGCGCAGGGCGGGCCGGGGCCACACGGGGAGCCCCACGGCCAGGCCCTCCAGGGCGGCCCGCCGCAAGGGGGTGGGCACGGCTGCCTGCACCCAGGCGCGCAGCAGGGGCCAGGCCCGCCCGTCGCGCTGGTGGCCCAGCAGTCTGAGCAATCCGGCCAGCAGCTCCGGCGGGCGGCCCGTCTGCTCCACCGGGTCGCCCTGCAACTGGGCGTGCAGCCAAGCAGCCAGGGCCGGATCACGGCGGCTGCCCACCAACAGCGGCAACTGGGGATCCGGCTCAGCCTGGCGCGCCCACCAGCGCATCAGCCGCAGGGGCGCCTCGCCGGACCAGTGCTCAGCCAGTGCCGAGAGCAGGTCGGCCTCGGGCTGCAGGGCACCACTTTCGATGGCCTGCAACCAGGGCTGCAAGTCGAGTTGGTGCTGCCGCCGCAGCCGCTGCAGAAACGGCCAGCGGCTTGGGTCACCACTGCTGGGCAATTCGGCGGGGCGGGGCGGGGCGTCAGCCAGGGGAATCACGCCACGGAAACACGGTGGGGGGCGGTGCGCAGCAAAGCGCTGGCAGACAGGAACCAACGTCAAAAACGCTAAGGGACGGCAGCGACGGTCGGCGGTCAGCTGGCGGAGCTCTGTAGGCGGCGGGCGCCGAAGCGCTCCACGAGCAACTGCTCCAGCACATCCGGCAGATCGCTGAGGGGCACACCCTTGTCGTGGAGCTCGGCCAGCCTCGGCTGGCTATCCATCGAGCCGCCCAGGAAGATCTTGGCGGCCTCCACCATCTGGCCGTCCTTGCGGGCCTTGGCGCCCATCAGGCCGATCTCACCCATGTAGGGCTGGCCACAGGCGTTGGGGCAGCCAGTCCAGTGCAGGCGCACGGCATGGGGGAGCTCCACGCGCCGCTCCAGCTCCTCCAGCACCGCCTGGGCCGCGCCCTTGGTGGGAATCAGGGCAAAACTGCAGTAAGCGTTGCCGGTGCAGCTCACCGCCTCGGCCTGCAGCGGCGAGGGGTCGGGGCGGAAGCGCTGCAGCAGCGGCTCGGCCAGCAGGGCCTCCACGCGCTCGCCGGACACATTCACGATCAGGGCATTTTGGGCCTCGGTGAGCCGCAGCTCACCGGATCCATGGGTGCGCGCCAGCCGCGCCAGCTCCAGCATTGCCTCGGCATCCAGGCGCCCCATCGGCACGTGCAGGCCAACCCAGTGCAGGTCCTCCTGCTTTTGGGCCTGCACCCCCAGGCCGTCGCGGGGCGCCCGGGTCACCAGGTGGCTGCCGTCGTGAGGGGCTGCGGTAGCCGGGTCTCCGGCCTGATCGCCTCCCAGCTCAGCAGCCAGCTCCGCCCAGGTGCTGAGCACCGCCTGGCGGTAGCCCTCCAGGCCCAGCTGGTCGATTAGATACATCAGCCGGCTCTTGTTGCGCTGCTGGCGGTTGCCGGCGCCCTCGAAGTGGCGCAGCACCGCCAGGGTGAAGCCCCTCAACTGCTCCGCCGGCAGCCACAACCCCAGGGGAATCGCCAGCTCATTGCGCTGGGCCGAGAAGAAGCCCCCCACCATCACCGTGAAGCCCAAGTCGCCGTTGTGGCGGGACGGGAGGAAAGCCAGGTCGTTGTGCAGCAGGAAGCTGTCGGGGGCGCCGCCCACGGCCACGTTGAACTTGCGCGGCAGGTTGCGCGGCCCCGCCGGCCCCAGCAGCGCCGCCTGGATGGCGTCCACCAGCGGCCGGGTATCGACAATCTCCTCGGGATCGATTCCCGCCAGGGGGTTGCCGGTGATGTTGCGCGGGTTGTCGTGACCCGACTGACGGCTGGTGAGCCCCACCCGCTCCAGCTCCGCCAGCAGCGGCGCCATGTCCTCCAGCAGCAAGCCCCGCAGCTGGATGTTTTGGCGCGTGGTGATGTCGGCGCTGCCGTGCTCGCCGCAGCGGTCGATCGCCTCGGCCAGCACCTCGAGCTGCTCGGAGCGAATCACGCCGTTGGGCAGGCGCAGCCGCACCATGAACCGGCCGGGCGTGACAGGGCGGAAGAAGATCCCCAGCCACTTCAACCGGATCGTGAGGGTGGCCTCATCGAGGGCTTCCCAGCCCTGGCGGCCCAGCTCCTCCAGCCGGGGCGCCAGCTCCAGGCCGCAGAGCTCCGCCTTGGCCTGCTCCACCTTGCTGAGGGTGGATGAAGAGGAAACGGATGCACTGGTCATCTGGGGGAGCCAGGGGGCGCGAAAGAATGTCGGAATGCCCAGACCCTCCGGATTGGGGTTGCTGGGATCCGAGCAAGCGCCGATGAGAGCTACGCCGCCGGAACTGAAACAGGGAAGTGGCGCCCATGGCAGCGGCACTGACTTCCGTGCTGGATGATCTCCACTCAGGAGATCTTCAAATTGTGCGCCGAGGCGCCCGGTGTCCGTGTCGCAACCACTACCAACCATCGCCCTCAGACGGGACCAGCAGCTGCAGGCCCTCGGCACGGAGCGGGCCCACTTTCGCGAGCTGATCGGCAAGGTGGGCAGTGGCGAGCACACCAGCACCGGCCTCACCCGCGAGGAGGCCCGCACGGCCATGGATCTGATGCTCCAGGGCCAGGTGAGCGAGGCGCAGCTCGGCGCGTTTCTGATCGCCCACCGCATCCGCCGGCCCCTGCCCATCGAGCTGGCTGGGATGCTCGACAGCTACCGCTGCCATGGGCCGGTGCTGCGCACCCCCGGTCGACGGGCCCTGAGCTTTGGGGTGCCCTATGACGGCCGCAGCCGCACCGCACCCCTGCTGCCCCTGCTGGCCCTGGTGCTGGCCAGCAGCGGAGTGCCCGTGGTGCTGCACGGCGGCGACCCCATGCCCGTGAAATACGGCGTCACCCTGGCCGAGCTGTTCCACGCCCTAGGGGTTGGGTGGCAAGGACTGTCGCTGGCCGCCTTGCAGGAGCGTCTCGATGCCCACAACCTGGCGCTCAGCCACCAGCCCGACCACTTCCCGGCCGCCCAACGCCTGCTGCCAGCCCGCGACGAGATCGGCAAGCGACCACCGGTGGCCAGCCTGGAACTGCTCTGGACACCACACCAGGGCGACCACCTGCTGGTGAGCGGCTTTGTGCATCCCCCCACCGAGAAACGGGCCTGGGAGGCCCTCAGCGCTGCCGACGAGCGCGACGTGCTCACGGTGAAGGGCCTGGAAGGCTCCACCGACCTCCCCTCCAGCCGCGCCGGCATCACGGCCCGACTACGCCGGGGCGCGGTGGAACGGCTGCTGCTCCACCCGCGCGACCACGGGCTGCACGGTGAGGAGGTGCCCTGGGAGTGTCTGGAAACCTGGCAGAAGCAGGCCCTGGCCGCCCTGGCGGGTGAAGGTGCCCTGGCCCGGCCGCTGCTCTGGAATCTGGGGGCCTACCTGTGGCTA
>JBIKUY010000063.1:0-7965 GCA_044347355.1 Prochlorococcaceae cyanobacterium
TGCTGCTTTGTGGATTATCGAACGAAAATTGAGCGTGCCGTTAGCTGGATTGAACCCCTCAGGATCACCGATGCCGGTAGGGTGCCAAGGCAGCATCGGTTCCACCGAGGTCGTCACCTGAGACGCCGATCCATTCGACTCCTGAGGGCTTGACTGAACGACGCCTCAGCGGACCTGGGTTGGGCTCCGCCACCACAGTGGCCCCTTACCTCGCCAACAACGTGAGCTTGCCCATGTGAAACGCCCAGGGCGCGCGCGCGGTGATCCACGCGACCTTTGCAACGCGAAAACGGATACACAACAAGAAAGCTGGAAAAAAGGCAGCGATTGGACAGTGAATGCACGCTTTATCACAACTCTCGCCCACTTTCCTGGCTAGTGATAGCAATCCATAAAGAGTGCAAGATCGGACAAAGCACGGAGATCACAGACAGGATGGCTGCCATCAGCTGTGATCAAAGAACCCTGAAATGTGGCAGATGTTACACCTAGATGTGCGCTTCAATTCAGCTGCAAGGATGAGAGGCAGAGAGCCGGCCAAAACAGGGCTCTAGCCCCTCGACTGGATTGCAGAATGCAGCCACAACACGCTGCAGGTTGAAGACCACTGGACAGCACCCACCATCTTCAGCTCAGAGAAGGGCAAACCTATCTTCTGGGCCAATCCTTAGGGCAACACCAATGTGTGCGGATCGCCTGCGAACAGGGCGTGGCAAGGGTGGCCGCCGGATTCAATGAGAATTTTCCGGAAATGACCCTGGCATTTTGTGGCGATCCAGAAGGACAGTGGTTGCGTCTCCCCCAGGGAGTGATCCTGATGCTGGAGGCCGTGATCCCCTGCAGCCTGCGCCTGCAGTACGAGGAACATTGCCCCGTGCACAACGATCTGTTGATGCAGTGGTTGATCGCCCTGCACCTCGTGCGTCATCCGGTGGGTACCGAGGCACGGCTGGTGGCCCTGTTTCAACTGCTCGTGATGCACTTCGGCATTCGCCGCAGCGACGGCTACCTGCTGCCCTTCGCCATCTCCCACTCCCGACTGGCTGAACTGATCGGCGCCACCCGCTCCACGGTGACGCGCCAGATCAATGCCCTGCGCCAGCAGGGTGATCTCCAGGTGATCGCCGGCAGTTCGCTGCTATTCAGCGACGGATTGATCGAGCAGAAACCTCTACCCCGCCTCCACTGATCCGGCGAAGCCCAGCATTCGGCAGGCCTGAACAACGACCAGGAGCATCAACCAGGAGATCCAAGCGCAGGATAGTCAGATTGTGCTATGGGGCGCCTCGAAGAATCAGCTATCGAGAGAACTCGTTCTCAAGCTGGGGCTGATGCAGAAATGAGTCTCTATTGCTGCATCCTGCTGCAACTCTAATATTTCGAGGTGCCCTATAAAGGATTGGAAGAATTCGGCCAGAACAGTTAAGTGGGCGACTCAAACAATCAATTGACCAACCAAGTTGGACTTAGCGATGGCGCCAATATATTGTGGGGTACTGACGGAAACGATTCTCTAATTGGCACTGCGGAAGACAATGTTCTCATCGGCAGGGGTGGCAAGGACAATCTTTCAGGAGGGCCTGGCAAGAACTCGTTCCTGTTTCAGTCTCTCAAGGACTCCTTATTGTCAGGCTTCGGACCTGACCACATACGCAATCTTAAGATTGGCGCAGATATCATAGGGGGCCCTAATCCGGGAGCTGCGAGTAAAGTTCTGTAGGCTGGTCGAGTTTCAAAACTCACGACGCGTGAAATTCGCCGTGTGCTTACAAATAAGAACTTTGCTCCCAATCGTGCAGCCATATTCACGGCTGGGAAACGCACTTTTGTCGCTCTCAACAACAATAAAGCAGGTTTTCAGGCTAAGGAATCTCTGGACAAACGTGGTTTGAGCGGCCGCAATGAGCCTGAAGAGTGGTTTTGATCGTGAATTTCCCCTGAGGGGGTCTGACGATCTTTGCTCTCGTATTCAGCCGCTTTGGGTTGGTTTTTTAGGCAAAATCGAGGTGTGGAGACACACCAAGCCCCTAGTCACACTGTCGCGAGTAACTGTCGTCGGGACTGGTACAGGTTCGACAGTGCTGCCAGCAAATTGATCTTGCAGCGATTTTTGGCCAGGCCACGCAACTTGGTCTTCTGAAAGCCGAACTGCTGCTTGATCACCCGGAAAGGATGCTCGACCTTGGAGCGGATGTGAGCTTTAGCCGTCTCAACCAGATCCTGCAGTTTTCCCTCTGCGGTATCCGGTAGGGCACGGCGTTTGCCGGGTCGCATCGCCACCCTGAATTCCGTTGTCTTGCCTGCCATCTCCGGCCTCTTGGCGATGCCCTGGTAACCGGCATCGCCGTAAACCACTTCCTCTTCTCCATGCAACAGCTCAGCGGCTGGAGTGAGGTCGTGCACGTTGGCTGCGGTGACCACGATCGAGTGGATCAGGCCTGAATCCTTGTCTACGCCAGCGTGAACCTTCATGCCGAAATACCACTGGTTGCCCTTCCTGGTCTGGTGCATCTCCGGATCCCGCTTCCCATCTTTGTTCTTGGTGGAGCTGGGCGCTGCGATCAAGGTGGCATCGACGATCGTGCCCTGACGCATCGTCACGCCCTGAGCAGCCAGGAGCGCTTTGACGGTGTCAAAAATCTGCTTGCCCAGCCCGTGCTTCTCAAGCAGATGGCGGAAGGTGAGGATTGTGGTCTCATCGGGGATCCGGTCGCTGATCAGCTCGATGCCGGCAAAGCGGCGCATGGTGGGCACCTCGATCAGGGCCTCTTCCATGGCCGGGTCACTGAGGGAGTACCACTGCTGCAGCATGTGAATGCGAAGCATCATTGCCAGCGGGTAGGGAGGCCTGCCGCCTTTCTTGCTCGCCTTGGGGTAGTGCGGCTCGATCAGATTGATGAGTGCCTGCCAGGGCACCACAGCCTCCATCTCGGCCAAAAACTTCTCGCGCTTGGTGTGCTTCTTGGCCGTGCTCAACTCATAGTCCGTGAATCCGAGCTGCTTGCCGCCCATCAACCCAGTCCTGGCCTGCGATCACAACGCCATTTTCGCGCAGACTTGCTGGGTATTCCAGAGTTTCCCTTATGCAAAAGATGCAAATCAGTGGTGCTTGCTGGGCCAAGGCCCCATAACAACGGTGTTCCACTCTGCGTAGTGTTACTGGATACAGTGCTGCGCCCAGCTAATCTCCGGGCTAGCTCTGCTCTGCCTGCATACCGGCCACCTCTGGCCAACTGCAAGCTCCCCAGGAACTACCAGCCCATGGGAGCAGGCCGATAGCAACCGATCCGGCAGCTGGATTGGCCGGTTCTGATGCCGGTGATGAGGCGGGCGTGGGTTGCGGGGGAGGGCGAGGGAAAAACCGAGAAATCACAGAGACCTCGCCAGACAGTACAGACGTACTGTGAAGTGATCGGCGTTGGTTCCGGCTCGCTACCTTGATGGCACCCGTTGAAAACCTTCCAGGGCTGCCTGATTCAGCTCTGCAACCTCGGCTGATCGATCGTCAGGGCTGGTCAACCCTTCTCGCTGGCGCCCTGCTGCTCCTGATTTCGTTCACCACGAACGTCGGCGATGACTACTTCTTTCCCATCCGAAAGGTCCCCGCAGCTGACAAGGTCGGAGTGGGTCTCCACCTTGCCGCCCTAGCGGCGCTAGCTGGCGATGTTCAACTGACGACTCGTTTACGACATCGAGAACAGACGGCTCGCCGCACTCGAATCGAGGCTCGATACCTTCTTGCTCAATGCCGATTCCTCCTCACAGACACCTCCCGCAACCGGCTCCAGCTGAGTGAAGCCCTCGCAGTGTTGCTGGAGGAGCTCAGACGCCCGTCGGCACAGACATCAGCAGCCCACAAGGGGCTGAAGCCTCGCAATGTCTTCGGCTAGTTCTGTGCTGGGAACCTCCGTGGCATGGGCAGCCCGGGCACAGAGCCAATAGCCAGGACTCAAGCCCAGGAAACGGCAAAGGCGCAGAGGGGACAGGGAGGCGCAAGGGCGCACCCTCCGCAGGCACGTGGATCCGATCGCTGATGGATCAGCCCAGGGAGGTGAGGTCGATGCGCTTGCGCACCCCATCGGGCAGGTTGCGGGAGATGGGGCAGAGCTTCATGCGTTCCTGCATGAAGGCGATGGCGTCGGCATCGGCGAGGCCCCGCTCCTGCTCGGAGGTGGCGGCATCCAGGCGGATGCGGAAGTCACCCTCCACACTGGCCACAATCCAGTCGCTGCTGGTGGTAACGAAGAAGTCGGCTTCCACCTGCTGCAGCGGAATGGCCTTCTCCCTGGCATTGGCCACCGGATAGACGTGTTGGCAGAGCAGCAGTGAGATCAGGTAGATACGGAAGCCCGGCATGGTGAGGCTGAGCTGCTGGGGTTCCCACTCGCCGGAGTCGCCCAGGAACTCCACCACAAGATCCTGCGTGGCCCGATCCGGAGCGGGGTGGCTGCTGCGCAGCTTGAACTGGAAGTTGCGTTCACCCATGGTGCGATTGAAGCGGCTGAGGAGGAGGGCACGGGCGAGCTGACCAGCCCGAAGACGCCACGCTCTGGCGGCTGGTGGCAGCTCTGGAAACGGCGGGCGGATGGTCGTGGCGTCGCCAGGCCTCGAATCCGGTGAGCAGCGCCGAGCCGATCAGCAGGGCCGAGAAACCTTGGCGCAGCCGCACCTCCGGCAGGTGAGGCGCGAGCCGCTGGCCAACCACCGCTCCGAGCATCCCACCGCCCACCAGAGGAAACAGGAGCGGCAGGTGGGCCGTGGGCCAGTGGCCCAGAGCGGCAAGAGCCACCAGGGAATTGGTGGCGATCAGCAGCAGGCTCGTGCCGCTGGCGAGCTGCATCGGCAGGCCCGCCAACAGAACGAGGGCCGGCACGATCGCAAAACCGCCGCCCACCCCGGCGATGCCGGTGAGCAGGCCCACCAGCACGCCCTGGCTGGCCAGCGCCACGGGTAAGCCAGCTGGACGGTCGTCGTTGGGGGGATGCTGCAACGCACTCCGGCGATTGAGCAGCCAGGACGCAAGCAACGCCGCTGCCGTGAACAGTCCCAGCTGCATCGCCTCCGGAATCAGACCGGCCTTCACCAGGGAGCCGCCGATCCAGCTGCCGGCGAGGGCCGGCAACCCCAGCACCAGGGCGGGGCGGAGCGCCACCTGGCGGCGGCGGATGTAGGGCCCCAGATTGCCGAGGGCCAGCAGGGTAACGACCAGCAGCGAGAGCGGTACCGCAGCCTTGGTGGGAAGGGCCGCACCGCTCACCAGCAGGGGCAACAGCAGGATCGAGCCGCCGGCCCCAAGCACGGCGAGCAGAAAGCCAATCAAGGCACCACCCCCCACGAGCAGCGCCATGGTCGCCGTGATCATGTCCGCTCTGATCCCAGCAGCACCAGGCCACCGGCGGCGATCGGCACCTGGCCCATCAGCGGCAGGGGTGCCCCCTTGAGCTTGCGCAGGTGAAAACCAGCCTGGATGATGCGCGCGAGCGGAGTGTTGAGGCTGCCGTTGCTGTGGCCGGAGGCATACTTCATCGGTTCGCGCACGGCAATCACGGCGGCATCGCGGGCCTCCAGCTGGTCGGCCAGGTCGCGGGCGCTGATCCGGGTGGGGGCAGGCATCGAGGAGCTGGTTGCCATGGTTGCGGGTGCGACGGCCACGGGTGATCGACCACCAACTGCTATGAGCATAGCCGCATTATGGGCGTGCAGGCGATTTCAGCGAATCGAGTCGCCCACGCCCTGTCCTGTTCGTACATAATGCGCGTATCGACATATGCCCGTCCATGCGCCGGACTCCGCCCCAGTCCCCGCCCCAAACTCCGCCGAGTCCCCAGCTCCTCGATGAACTCAGCGCCTTCTTCCGCCTGTTGAGCGAGCCAGCTCGCCTGCAGTTGCTCTGCCAGCTCAAGCACGGCGGCGCCATGGATGTGGCCTCCCTAATGGAGGCCACCGGCTTCAGCCAGTCGCACATCAGCCGCCAGCTGGGCCAGCTGCAGCGCGCCGGCCTGGTGGCCTGTGAGCGGGACGGCACGCGGCTGATCTACGCGGTGGCCGACCCCCTTGTAGAGGACCTTTGCAACCTGGTGCAACGTCGGCTCAAGCAGCGGTTGGAGGACCAACTGAGGCAGCTACAGAGCGCCTGATTCAGGTTCCTTCCGCGACAGCCCCAGCGCCCGCACCTGGGGATCGAGGCCCTGGCGGAAGGATGGCATTCCTCACATAAGTTCATGCTCATAAACGCATAAGGAGATAGAGTCTTTTGGCGTGATCACGGTGCGGCCGATGGCGCCATGGCAACAGTCCTCAGCCCAGGGCGAGCCAGCGCCTTCGGTGCGGCTTCAGAAGCATGGAGGCATCTTCACGTCAGTGAATCCAGCCAACTGGATCCGCCACTGGCGCTATCCCAATCACCTGATGCTGGCCGTGCCTTGGCCAGTGTTCTTTGCGTTCATCGCCGTGGGATACCTGCTTCTTCACCTGGTGTTCGCGAGCCTGTACTGGCTTGATGCCCATGGCATCTCAGGGGTGGCGGGCCCTGCAACCAGTTTCATGGAAGCGTTCTTCTTCAGTGTTCACACCCTGGGGGCGATCGGCTATGGAGCGCTCTATCCCAGCAATTTCTTCACGAATCTGGTTGTCACTCTCGAGTCGTTGGTGGGATTGATTTTAATTGCGCTGATCACAGGCTCCACCTTCAGCCGCTTCTCCAAGTCCACAGCACGGATCCTGTTCTCGGATGTTGCCACCGTACGTTCCTACAACGAACTGCCCACCTTGATGTTCCGCGTAGCCAATGAACGGCGCAAGACCATCCTTGATGCTGGGATTCGGGCCTATCTCGCCATCGATGAGTGCACATCGGAAGGGCAGCGGATGCGACGCTTTCACCCGATGACGTTGAACCGCGATTGCTCGCCCCTGTTTCTGCTCACCTGGACGGTGATGCATTCGATCGATCAGCACAGCCCCTTGCATGGACGTACTCCCCAGGAGCTAACCACAAGCCAAGCCGACATCGTGGTTTCGTTCAGTGGCATTGACGAAATCCTGGACCGGCCGATCCATGCCCATCACAACTACCCCCTTCCCCAGGTGTTGTTTGGTCATGGCTTCGTGGACATGATGCAGGAGGAGGATGGCGAGGGCCAGCGCTTCGACTTCGCCAATTTCAACCGGACCTGTGTCTGCCCATTCGTTGAGTAGTGCCCACCAGCAGCAGCAGCTTCCTAACGCTCAGCTCAGCTCCACCAGGGCTTCTCGCCGGTGCGGGGATCGCTCTCGCTCCAGGGTCTAAGCAGCACCCGTTCGCTCTCCACGGCCACATGGGCCAGGGCCAACGGCAGCGGGGCGGGACCGCGGACCACGGTCCCCTCCGGGTCGTACTGGCTGCCGTGGCAGGGGCAGATGAACTTGTTCTCGCCGCTGTTCCAGGGCACCACGCAGCCCAGATGGGTGCAGATGGCGTTGAGGCCGATGGCGCCAATGGCGCCCTCTCCAGCAACGATCAGATAGGTGGGATCGCCCTTAAGGCCCTGCACCAGGCTTCGGTCGCCTTCGCTATGGCTGGCCAGCCAGCCGCTGGCCGCGATCGGATTGCCGAGTTCGTCCAGGGCAAGGGCGCCACCCGATGGGCCAGCCTCCCGTGGTGGGATGAAGTAGCGCACCACCGGGTAGAGGGCGCCGAGCGCAACTCCGGTAACGGCACCGAAGGTGAGCAGGTTCATGAACTGGCGACGCCCCAGGCTGGGGACCTCGTCGCTGAACGGCTGCGCGGGAGCGAGGGTCATGACGCTAGCCTCCAGACTGGCTTATGACGAGATACGCATAGTGTAGAGGAATTCTTGGGCTGGCGTGGCACGGCTTGCGGCGGCAGGGGAGTCGCATCAAGTGCCGCCAGATCCAGCGAGCCGAAGAACAGCGATCGACGAACAGAACGTCTGCCGAGGCTCGAGCATCTCTTTGAACATCAGG
>JBIKUY010000064.1:0-7957 GCA_044347355.1 Prochlorococcaceae cyanobacterium
CGGGAGAATCCCCCGATTCCTCCCCCACCCGGTCCCCCAGCCGGTCGCCCCCATGCTCCTCGACCTGCGCGGCAAGAAGGCCCTCGTCACCGGCATCGCCAACAACAAGTCGATCGCCTGGGGCATCGCCCAGCAGCTGCACGCCGCCGGGGCCGAGCTGGGGGTCACCTACCTGCCGGATGAGAAGGGACGCTTCGAGGGCAAAGTGCGCGACCTCACCGCACCGCTGGCGCCCACCCTGTTCGAGCCCCTGAACGTGCAGGATCCGGCCCAGATCGAGGCCGTCTTCGCCCGGGTGGCCGAGAGCTGGGGCAGCCTCGACGTGCTGGTGCACTGCCTGGCCTTCGCCGGCAAGGAGGAGCTGATCGGCGACTACAGCGCCATCAGCCCCGAGGGCTTCGCCCGGGCCCTGGAGGTGAGCGCCTACTCCCTGGCGCCGCTGTGCCGTTACGCCAAGCCCCTCTTCAACCCCGGCAGCAGCGTGATCACCCTCAGCTACCTGGGCGCGGAGCGGGCCATCCCCAACTACAACGTGATGGGCGTGGCCAAGGCGGCCCTGGAGGCCTCGGTGCGCTATTTAGCCGCCGAGTTAGGACCGGAGAAGCAGGTGCGGGTGAACGCCATCAGCGCCGGCCCGATCCGCACCTTGGCAAGCAGCGCCATCGGCGGCATCCTCGACATGATCCACAACGTGGAAGAGAAGGCCCCCCTGCGTCGCACCGTGTCCCAGGAGGAAGTGGGCGGAGCGGCCGCCTTCCTGGCCAGCCCATTGGCCAGCGGCATCACCGGCCAAGTGCTGTACGTGGATGCCGGCTACTGCATCACGGGGATGTGAGGGCTCAACCCCGCTGGTGACGGGCGAGGCTGGCAGGGGAGAACAGGAAGCCCTCGGCGCGGGCGATGGCCACCACAGCGCTGCCATCGGCGGCGGCATCAATCTGCTGCTGGAGGGCGGGGGTGGCCTCAGCCTTGGCCAGAAAAGCCATAAGTTGTGCTTTTGACATCAAGGTCGCCAATAAGTTCACTTTAACTCTAGGCCGTCGTCGCCGGCCCACGCCCCGGCATGATCGAGTGCTCCGATCCAGCACCCCCAGGGCGGGGACAGCCATGCGCACCGGCACCATCCATCGCGTCACCGGTGAAACCGACGTGCGCGTGAGCCTTGGCCTCGACGGCACGGGCCGCTGCCAGGCCAGCACAGGCGTGCCGTTTCTCGATCACATGCTCCATCAGATCAGCAGCCACGGGCTGCTCGATCTGGAGATCAGCGCCACGGGCGACACCCACATCGACGACCACCACACCAACGAGGACGTAGGCATCGCCTTTGGCCAGGCGTTAGCCCAGGCCCTGGGCGAGCGGCGCGGCATCCACCGCTTCGGCCACTTCGTGGCGCCCCTGGATGAGGCGCTCGTGCAGGTGGCCCTCGACTGCAGCGGCCGGCCGCACCTGAGCTACGGCCTGAAGATCCCTGCCCAGAAGATCGGCAGCTACGACACCGAGCTGGTGAAGGAGTTCTTCGTGGCGGTGGTGAACAACAGCGGCCTCACCCTGCACATCCGCCAGTTGGACGGGGCCAACTCCCACCACATCGTGGAGGCCTGCTTCAAGGCCTTCGCCCGGGCGCTTCGGCTGGCCACCGAGATCGACCCCCGCCGCGCCGGCGCCGTGCCCAGCAGCAAGGGGGTGCTGGAACAGGCTGGGGCGCAATAGCTCACTCAACCAAGGGGAGGCCGGGCCCAGAGAAACAGGCCGAGCCGGTCGGCCTCGGCCATGGTGTGCTCTGCGTCGAGCAGCAGGGCACCGCGCGCTTCCCAGGCGATCCCCGCCAAACCGGCGGCAGCGGCCTTGGCCACGGTGATCGGACCGATCGCCGGCAGATCCATGCGGCGATCCTGATGAAGCTTGGGGGCCTTGTAGAGCACGCCGGAGCGGCTGCCGGACGGCTCGTCGTCGCGGGTGGCGGCTACCCAATCGAGCATGGCGTCGGTGCCGGGCAGCGACTCGGTGGCCAGGCAGAGGCCAGCGGCCACCACGGCACCCTGGCCCACATCCACCGCCGAGAGCGCCTCCACGATGTAGGCCGCCCGCTGCACGTCCGCGCGGTCCTGGTCGCTGGGCACCTTGCTGGCGTAGAGCCCGGGTTGGGGCAACAGGCTGGGGGCCACGTCCTCCACGCCCACCACCTCCAGGCCGAGCTCCTCGATGATCTCGGCAAGTGCACGCAGGGAGGCGTTATCACCCTTGCGCAGGGAGGCCAGGATGCGGGGTGCGGCCAGCAGGGTTGAGCTCTCGAACCGCAACGGGTTGAGGTGGCGTGGACGATGGAACTTTCCCACCATCACCACCTGGCGGATGCCCCGCTCCTCCAGTGAACGGAAGAAGGAAATCGAGCGCTCGAAATAGAATTCCTCGGCATCCGTGAGCTCCACCGGAATGCCGTGGGGGCGGCAACACACATGGGCTCGGCCCGCATTGGTGAGGGCCTTGGAGAGCATGCCGGGCAGCACCCCTGAACCAGTGATGATCGCGAGGTTGGGATCACCCATCCCGGCCGGTTGCAACAGCTGCATCTCTGCTTCAGTCAACTGCCCTGGAGCAGGGCAAGGCTGACCCAGTGGACACGTGCTGGGGCGTCATGGCCGGCAGAGCTGCAGGAGCAGCTGCGGCAGCTGCGGCAACGGGAGCCGTTGCTCAGGCTGGTCGACGCGCAGGTGCTTCAAGCGCACCACCCCCTCAGCCACCTCGCCATCACCGATCACGGCAGCGAAGCGGGCACCGGAACGATCGGCCCGCTTGAACTGCTTGGCAAAGGCGGCGCCGCTGGCATCCCATTCCACTGCCAGCCCAACGGCCCGACAGGAGCGGGCCAGCGGCACTGCCAGGGCCTCGGCCGCCTCACCCCGGCTCACCACATAGAGATCGAGGGGCTGAACGGAAGGCGTGCTGGCTTGGCTGAGCAGCAGCACCAGCCGCTCCATGCCCAGGGCCCAGCCGATCGCCGGGGTGGGCTGGCCGCCGAGCTGCTGCACCAGGCCGTCGTAGCGGCCGCCACCGCACACGGTGGCCTGGGCGCCCAGCTGGCTGCTGGTGATCTCAAAGGCGGTGTGGCTGTAGTAGTCGAGGCCGCGCACCAGCCGGGGGTTGAGCGCGAAGGGAATGCCCAGGGCCTCCAGCCCGAGGCGCACCTGGGCAAAGCGCTCGTGGCTCTCCCCACTGAGGGCGTCGGCGAGGGTGGGCGCGCCTTCGAGCAGGGCCTGGGTTTCGGGCACCTTCGAATCGAGCACCCGCAAGGGGTTCGTGCCGATGCGGGCCTGGGAGTCGGCGTCGAGCTGGTCGCGGTGGGCCTCCAGCCAGGCCACCAGCTCACCGCGGTAGCGGGCCCGGTCGTCGGGACTTCCCAGGGTGTTGAGCTCCAGGGCCAGGCCGCCCACCCCCAGATCGGCCAGCAGATCCCAGGCGATGGCGATCGCCTCCACGTCGCTGCGGGCATCGGCGAAGCCGAGCAGCTCCAGGCCGATCTGGTGAAACTGGCGCTGGCGGCCCGCCTGGGGACGCTCGTAGCGGAACATCGGGCCGCCATACCAGAGCCGCTGCGCCCCCTGGCTGAGCAAACCATGCTGGATCGCCGCCCGCACCACCGAGGCGGTGCCCTCCGGCCGCAACGTGCAGCTGCGCTCGCCGCGGTCGAGGAAGGTGTACATCTCCTTGCCCACCACGTCGGTGGCCTCACCGATGCCCCGGGCGAACAGCTCGGTGACCTCCAGTAGGGGGGTGCGGATCTCCTGCACGGCCGCCCGCTGGAAATGGGCTCGGGCGGTGGCCTCCACGTGCTGCCAGAGGGAGATGGACTCGGGCAGCAGATCGACCATGCCGCGCAGGCTCTGGAGCGAAGCCAATCGAGTCAGGGCAAGTGGGTGGGGCGAGTCTGCCTGGCCACCTGCGCCAGTGGGGTCAGGCGACGGTGGTGCCGTTGCTGAGCAGCTGCCGGAACCAGGCGATGGTGGGCTCGAGCCCCTGCTCGAGGGGCACAGTGGGCTCCCAGCCCAGCTCCCGCTTCGCCAGGTCGATCACCGGCTGGCGCTGGAGGGGGTCGTCGGCCGGCAGGGGCTTCTCGATCAGCGGCAGGTCGGGATTGATGCGCGCACGTACCAGCTCGGCCAGCTGGCGGATGGTGAACTCGCCGGGATTGCCGATGTTCATCGGGCCGGTATGGCTGCCGTTCATCAGCCGAATCATTCCCTCCACCAGATCGTCCACATAGCAGAAGGAGCGGGTCTGGCTGCCGTCGCCGTAGAGGGTGAGCGGTTCGCCGCGCAGGGCCTGCACAATGAAGTTGCTCACCACCCGGCCGTCATCCGGCAGCATGCGCGGGCCATAGGTGTTGAAGATGCGCATCACCCGGATCTCCGTGCCGTGCATGCGCTGGTAGTCGAAGCAGAGGGTTTCGGCGATGCGCTTGCCCTCGTCGTAGCAGCTGCGGATGCCGATGGTGTTCACACAACCCCGGTAGCTCTCGGGCTGGGGATGCACCTCGGGATCGCCATACACCTCACTGGTGCTGGCTAGCAGCAGCCGAGCCCCCACCCGACGCGCCAGGCCGAGCATGTTGTAGGTGCCCAGGAAACTGGTCTTGGCGGTCTTGATCGGGTTGTGCTGGTAGTGCACCGGCGAGGCCGGGCAGGCCAGGTGCCAGATGCGGTCGACCTCCAGGCGGATCGGATCGGTCACGTCGTGGCGGATCAGCTCAAAGCGCGGATGACCGATCCACTGGGTGATGTTCTGCTTGCGGCCGGTGAAGTAGTTATCGAGGCAGATCACCTCCTCGCCAGCCTCCATCAGCCGGTCCACCAGGTGGGAGCCCACGAAACCGGCGCCGCCGGTCACGAGATTGCGAAGCAGGGATGCCGGCATGGCTTCAGCCCTCCCCCACGGTCCACACGTTGAGGCCCGCCACGCGGGCGGCGGCGCCATCAGCCTTGGCCCGGGCATCGAACAACCAGGCGGGCTGGCGCATCACCGCCGCCACCGCTGGCCAATCGATCTGGGCGAACTGCTCCCATTCGGTCAGCAGCAGCAGGGCATCGGCGCCGCTGGCGGCCTGGTGCACATCCCCCACCTGCTGCCAGCTGCCCTCGCCCACACCGGGGGACTGGCCTAGATCGGCCGTAATCTGACTTTCCTCCACCTTGGGATCGAGGATCTGCAGAACTGCGCCCTCCTCCAGCAGGTCTTGGCACACCCGGATCGCCGGTGATTCGCGGGTGTCGTTGGTGTCGGCCTTGAAGGCAAAACCGAGCACGCCGATGCGCTTGCCGGTCACGGTGCCGAACAGCCGGGTTACCACCAGCCGGGCGATGCGCCGCTGCTGCCAGTGGTTGAGCTCCACCACCTGCTCCCAATAGGCCGCCACCTCTTCGAGGCCGTAGTAGCGGCAGAGGTACACGAGGTTGAGGATGTCCTTCTGGAAGCAGCTCCCGCCAAAACCGGGGCCGGCCTGCAGAAACTTGGAGCCGATGCGGCTGTCGGCACCAATCGCCCGCGCCACCTCGCGAACATCGGCGCCGGTGGCCTCGCAGAAGGCGGCGATGCCGTTGATCGAGCTGATCCGTTGGGCAAGGAAAGCGTTGGCGGTGAGCTTGGAGAGCTCGCTACTCCAGAGGTTGGTGGTGAGGATGCGGTCGCCTGGCACCCATTGGCCGTACACCCCGGCCAGGGCTGCGATCGCTGCGGGGTCTTCGCCGCCGATCAGCACCCGGTCGGGGTTTTCCAGGTCGGGGATGGCGGTGCCCTCCGCCAGGAACTCGGGATTGGAGAGCACAGCAAAGCTGCGATCGTCGCCCGCCGGGGTGGCAGCGGCCAGGATCTTCTGGATCACCTCGGCGGTGCGCACCGGCAGGGTGCTCTTCTCCACCACGATCGTGTGGCCGCGCGCCGCCTTGGCCACCGAGCGGGCACTGGCCTCCACCCACTTGAGATCACTTGCCTTGCCAGCGCCGAGGCCCTTGGTCTTGGTGGGGGTGTTCACGGAGATGAACACCATGTCGGCCTCGCCGATCGCCTCCTCCACAGCCGTGGTGAACTGCAGATTGCGGCCGCGGGCGCGGGCCACCACCCCATCGAGGCCCGGCTCGTACACCGGCAGCTTGCTGAGGTCGGGATCGTTCCAGGCGGCGATCCGCTCGGCGTTCAGATCCACCACCGTGACCTGCACGCCAGGGCAGCGGTCGGCGATCACCGCCATCGTTGGCCCTCCCACATACCCAGCACCGATGCAGCAGATGCGCTGGATGACGGGACTGGTCATGCAGAAGAAGTTCGTAACAGGGCAGAGATTACGACGATTTGTCTGTGACCTTCGGCCGCTGGGCCGGCTTCTGGCCACGATCCGCTGCAGCGAAGGTGCGCCAGGCGAAATCGTTGGCGGGGGCGAGGGGGGCAAAGGGCTGATCCGCCAGGGCCACCTCCAGCAGGTGGGGGCGACCTGAGCGGATGCGCAGCCCATCCCCCAGGGGGATGGCGGTTTGCTGACCGGGGCGCAGTGTGGTTTCCAACACCGGTTGATTGGTGAGCGAGCGCAGCTCCAGCCACAGCTCTCCCTTGGCGCGCAACCGCAGCTGGGGGGAAGCGGCCGGCGGGGCTTGGCTAGCGGAAACGGGAGGCTCAGGCGCTGGACGGTCGCCAGTGGTCCACCCCCCCAGACCAACCGGCACCGAAACCGCCAGGGCGCCAACGCCAGCGGCGAGGGCCAGCTGCCAGCGCGGCAGACGCTTGAGCCACCGCTTAGCCGCAGCCAAAGCGACCCGAGCCCGACGCGACGGGCTGGCCTTCATGGCGGCGGAGAGCGGAGGACGAACGGACTGGCCCTGGATGCAGTGGTGGATCTGCTCCTGCAGGCTCAGCCGCTCTGCCATCAGCCGGCGGATGTCCTGGGCTACTTCATGAACCCGATGACGGAACTTGGCCTCGTAAATCGCGGGGATCTCGTCGATCAGATGCTGGTATTCATCCAGCTCAGCCTTGAGGGTGAATAAGTGTTGTTCCTGGTCATACGGAGCAAAGTCAGACTGATCGCCGCCCGAGGATTCTGCAGCCATTCAGTTCAAGCCAGGCCCCTGCATCGCGGCACCAAAGAAATCACGTCCAGCAGCAGTACCGGGCTGATATCCATAACCGTAGACCCACCCTGCTCGTCATTCACGATTCGCGGTGTAACCATGATCACCAGCTCACGCTTTTCCTTACGGCCAGAGGTAGCTCTGAAAAATTGCCCGATCAAGGGAATATCACCCAGAATCGGCCATTTACTGACCTCCTGGCGATCGAATTCAGAAATCACCCCGGTCATGATTAGGGTCTGTCCATCACGCACCCGCAGGGCTCCGGTGTCGAGGCTGCGGACACTAAGAATGTTCAGGTTAGAACTACAGCCTTCTGGAGCATCCTCCTGACCAGTAATCGCCGAAACACTTGGAGACAAGGTAAAGGTAACAAAACCATTGTCATCAACCTTTTCAACCCGCGCCCCAAGCACCAAGCCCGCCGTGGAGAGCTGGGGCGTGCACACCACATTGCCACCCTGGGAGGGGGTCTCCGTCTCGTAGCCAGTTACCACATTCGTACCCACACGAACAACACCTTCATTGGCTCGGCGTCGTCCAATCGCACCATCGAGACCAATACTGGAAATACCCTGAGAAACTTGTTGACTCGACGATGCAGCAACGGCTTCAGAGCCCTCCCGGAGCAAAGAGGGATTGTCTTGCAGAATTAGAGTTGGGCTAGCCAACAACTTAGTAGATCCGGATACGATTTGAGCCCTAACAAAATCGAAGAACGTGTCAGAGTAGTTATTGACCGGATTGCGAGCAACGCCTGAAACTGCTCCTTCCACGGTGCCACGTTGAATCGACACCTCATTGCCCAAGAGCCGCTCAATCGTTCGCGTTACCGAGCG
>JBIKUY010000065.1:0-7892 GCA_044347355.1 Prochlorococcaceae cyanobacterium
GCTGGGCGTCGTTGAGGCCGGCAAGGAATGCGCTCATGGGCTCGACCCTAGGCAAGGTGACGGGCCAGGCCCGCAGGAAGTCGCTGGCCCAAGCGTTGCCGCCAGCGGTGCAGCCGCAACCGCGCCAGCGTGGGGGCCCGCAACGGCGGTTCGCCCGCCCGCAGGCGATCGAGATGGGCATTGATCGCCGCCAGCGCCTGGCGCCAGCGCTCCCGCAGCCGCGGTTCGCTGAGCTCAACGAGCAGCTCCTCCAGCCGGCGCGGCGAAGGCCGCCAGGCGGCCGGATCGGCCACGGCAGCCACGATTCGCTCCACGTCAGCGCCCAGGGTGCCTGCGCCGATCTGGTGGGCCATGGCGCCGGGGTCGAGGGTGTCGGCCAGGGCGTGGTTGAAGCTGCTGAACAGCACGCAGCCGCAGGCCAGGGCCTCGATCGGCGGCAGGCCGAAGCCTTCGCTCACGCCGCTGCAGCGCCAGTGGTCGGCGGAGTCGTAGAGCACCACCGTGGCGCCGTTGAACAGGTCCACCAAGTCGTCCACCCAGCCGTCCTGCACCACCACCGCCAGGCCCCGGGCCCTCAGGGCCGGCACCAGCTGCTCGAGCACGTAGGCACTGCACTTGCGCTTCTGCACCAGGACATCGATCGTGCGGCCGCCCGCCGCCGGCTCACCGCCCAGATTGTGGGGCCGGTCGCCCCGGGCCATCCAGCGCTCCTCGAGGGCATTGGGCACCAGGAACAGGGGATTGCGGCTGGCCCACTGACCCCAGTAGCCGAGGGTATTGCGGCTCACCGCCAGCACGGGCACCCCGGGGGGCAGGGGGAAGCCATAGCCGCTGCTGTGGGCGTGATAAGCCACCGGCCGCCCCCGCAACGCTCGCAGCTGGCGCGGCACATCGAAGCCCCAGCTCACGATCCACAGCACCTGATCGGCGGCGGCAGTGCCGGGCGGCTCAGCCCGGAGCAGATCGGCCAGGAAGGGCAGGCCCGGCTCCCGCTGCCGGTAGGTCACCAGCTCGGTGGGCAGCATCCCGGCCAGCAGCCGGGCGGTCTGCTGCTCCACCAACAGACCCCCGCAGCGGAAGCGACCGCTGGTGCCCGGCACCAGGAAGCGGAGAGAACGCAAGGGCGGGCGCAAGCAGCACGGGCCGACTCTGGCGTAACCCGTGCCGCCGGTCAGCCCCCGATGGGCGCTGGGGCGATCCTCAGGCGGCCACCGCCTCGGTGCTGCCGCTGCGCTGGCGGCGGGTGAGGAAGCCGAACAGCACCTTGCCGATGGCGGCGATCAGGTTGCCCTCCAGCTCCTGGAACATCTTCATGTTGAGATGGAAGGCGTGGTTGGCCTCCTCCACGATGCGATCGGCCATGGCCTGGTCGATCGGCAGGGCGTCGAGGGTGGCGCGGTAGTTGGTTTTGAAGCCCTTCTCGTCGGGGATGGCGTCGAACTCGTAGAAGCGCAGGCCATCGTGCTCGCCCAGGTTCATCGCCTTCTGGGCGATGGCCTTGAGGATCTGGCCACCGGAGAGATCGCCGATGTAGCGGGTGTAATGGTGACCCACCAGCAGCTCGGGGGCCTCGGCCGCCACCTGATGGATGCGGGCCACATACTCCTGGGCGGCCGGCGTGGCCTTCACACTGCTGCGCCAGCCATCACCGAAGTAGAAGGCGAGATCGCGCTCCAGGCTCTCGCGGCGGTTCAGTTCGGGGAAGCCCACCGGACCCACCACCGGATGGCCGGCGGCCCGCAACTTGCCGATCTCCTCCTCCATCGCCGAGTACACGAAGAAGAGGTCGGCCACCAGGGTGCGATAGCTGGCTTTGTCCACCACCCCCTTGAGGAAACAACTCACGAAGCCGGTGTTCTCGGCCATGGTGTGGGCCTTTTTGGTGCCTTCACGCAGCTGGGAAGCGAGAGCAACGGACATGGCCAGGGCAGGGCGCAACAGGGGCGAGCGACAAGTTTGGCGGCGCTGTCCCCACCTCGGCAGCAAGGTTGCGAAGGTTTACGCCGCCTCGTGCCTTCCGTCACCCTCGCAGGGGGCTGGCGTGAACAGGTCGAAGAGGTCCCTGCACACCCGCTGCAGCTTGTCCACCACCGCCGGATCGGGCAGGTGGCTGCCGCTGGGCTGCCAGTCGCCCACCGTGGCCAGCCGCCAGCGCTCCGACTCGTAGGTGAGGCCCCGCACCACCACCCCCAGCAGCCGCGGCCGGCCGCTGACGGGCGCGGCGTCGAAACGCAGCTGCAGCAGCACCGAGCGGCACTGGTTGCGGGGATTCCAGCCGGGGAAGTGAAAGGAGAGGTCCACGCTCTCGGCCTCGGCCCAAGCGCGGGTGAGCGGGTCGTCGCGCCAGGGGGTGAGGTTGGCGCGCGCCGCCGGGAACTGACTACGGAACAGGGCGGCCACCGAGGCGATCGCCTGGGCCAGTTCCAGATTCCGGGCCTGGTCGGCAGCATTCATGCCGTTTCCCCTGAGCAGAACCGCAGATCACCGAAACCTAGGCTCCCCGCAACGCGACTGCCGCACGAATGGCTACCAGCTCCCCGCAGTACGAAAAGCTCACCCCGCCCGAAAACGGCACCGCGATCCATTTCGAGAACGGCCTTCCGGTGGTGCCGTCCGACCCGATCATCCCCTTCATCCGCGGCGACGGCACCGGCGTGGACATCTGGCCCGCCACCCAGCGGGTGCTGGATGCGGCCGTGGCCAAGGCCTACGGGGGGGAGCGGCGCATCGAGTGGTTCAAGGTGTACGCCGGCGACGAGGCCTGCGAGCTCTACGGCACCTACCAATACCTGCCGCAGGACACGCTCACCGCGATCGAGCAGTTCGGCGTGGCCATCAAGGGCCCGCTCACCACACCGATCGGCGGCGGTATCCGTTCGCTGAACGTGGCCCTGCGCCAGATCTTCGACCTCTACTGCTGCGTGCGCCCCTGCCGCTACTACGAAGGCACCCCCAGCCCCCACAAACGGCCCCAGGACCTCGATGTGGTGGTGTACCGGGAGAACACCGAAGACATCTACATGGGGATCGAGTGGGAAGCCACCGATCCGGTGTGCGTGGAGCTGATCGCCCACCTCAACGACACGGTGATTCCGGCCAACGGCAAGCTCGGTAAGCGCCGCATCCCGGAAGGGGCCGGCATCGGCATCAAGCCGGTGAGCAAGGCGGGCACCCAGCGCCATGTGCGCAAGGCGATTCAGCACGCCCTGGGGCTGGAGGGCGCCAAGCGCCACGTCACCCTGGTGCACAAGGGCAACATCATGAAGTTCACGGAAGGGGCCTTCCGGGACTGGGGCTACGAGCTGGCCACCAGCGAATTCCGCGCCCAGTGCGTGACCGAACGGGAGAGCTGGATCCTCGGCAACCTGGAGCACAACCACGGCCTCAGCGTCGAAGACAACGCCCGCCTGATCGAACCCGGCTACGACAGCCTCACCCCCGAGAAGAAAGCGGCGGTGGACGCTGAGGTGAAAGGCGTGCTCGACAGCATCGGCGAGAGCCACGGCTACGGCAAATGGAAGAGCATGGTGCTCGTCGACGACCGCATCGCCGACAGCATCTTCCAGCAGATCCAGACCCGGCCCCAGGAGTATTCGGTGCTCTGCACCCTCAACCTCAACGGCGATTACATCTCCGACGCGGCGGCGGCGGTGGTAGGCGGCCTGGGCATGGCGCCGGGGGCGAACATCGGCGACAGCGCCGCCATCTTCGAGGCCACCCACGGCACCGCGCCCAAGCATGCGGGGCTGGATCGGATCAACCCGGGCTCGGTGATCCTCAGCGGCGTGATGATGCTCGAGTACATGGGCTGGCAGGAAGCGGCCGATCTGATCACCGCGGGGATCAGCGCCGCGATCGCCAACGGCGAGGTCACCTACGACCTGGCCCGGCTGATGGAGCCGCGGGTGGATCCGGTGAGCTGCTCCGGTTTCGCCGAGGCCGTGGTGCGCCACTTCGGGGGATGAGGAGGTTGCGGGGGCTCTCCACGCAGCTCTACAGGACTGAGCGATCGATTGAGCAGTGATGACCCGAACAAGCCCCCAATTCCCTGAGGCAAAGGGGGCACAGATCACGCGAAGATCCAGTGCTCTGCTCTCCTGATTGGGAGACTGATCAGATGGTGAGCGAAGTGGTCAGAGGAGCTAGCGACTGGCGTTCAGCCGTTTCCTGACCCGACGGCTGGCCCCGAAAGCCGCAGCGACTCCTAAGATCGGCAAAGGGCCCGGGACTGGGGTGGCCCTAGCCCAGGTCACTGACGAGTCCCCATAGGTTGTCAGCACATCAGGCAGCCACTCGGAATAGTATTCGCCAGCATCATCGATATAGGCAATCGAGAATACGTAATCAACGTAGTTGCCTCCATCCCCTACAAAGCCATTGGTGTATGCAAAAAGCGGACCAGACCGAAACGGGGTTTCATTGTTGAACGTGGTTCCTTCATCTGAGGTACAGGTGCCACCCGGTGGCGAGCAAAACACCTCGTTAGGCAGGCCGAGATCTTGCCCCACTGCCTGGGCAAATTCGTTAGCGAGAGTCGAGTTGACTCTCCATGGAAAGCCACTAAAAAAAGATCCTGAATTAGATTCATAGCTGCCAGTAAAGGTGGATACATTCCACAATTGACCACGCACATTCACAACCAGAGCGTGGGCCGAACCTGAACTCAGCCCCATGCCGCCCAGCACCATGGCCGAGGAGCCAACCGCGAGCTTGCGCAAAACCAAGGGAAGACAGCTAGGCCCACTGAGAGCCTTGACCAAAGCCTTGAATAGCGAAAGATGAAACACCTGAGCCATTCCCACGCAATCGACAGAGGCTAACGATAGCAGCAAAGCCGTTTATGTCAAGCCAATTATCACAAACCAAGACGGCAATGCAGCACTGATGCAGCACTATTGCGGCTATTCGCACTGGCCCAGGCCACCGCTAAGCCGTTAATCATGACTCCTTCAGATAAAGCTACATGAGCACCGGTGCGCTGGCGTGGCTTAACACAGGTCTTCCCACCGCTACACCTGGCACTCGAAACTCGATCACTGAAAAAAAGGATCACATCCACGGCCACAAAATTCATCACTGGCCAGCTGCTTGCCGGTCTTACAAAGCACTTGCATGAACCGGTCTTTGCACGAATCCCATGGCTGGAGTAAATGCGGAACTTGATAGGACCAATTGCGGGCTGGCCACGACCCAGATCTCGCCGCTCCATCCCATGGATGGATGGGCCACGGATTAACCCCCTGGGGGTGGACTGGGCCCCACCCAAATCGCGGCTTACAGAGCCTGGAGGGTGCCTGCAACGCAAGACGAGCGGCCACGGGCGGCCCCACCCGCCTCAGCATCGCCTGAAGGAGCCAGACTGGCCCCATGAATGCCATCGGCTCCCTCGTTCAGGCCACGCTCGATCAGCCGGCCTCAGCCACCGACCCCTGCGTGCATTGCGGCTTCTGTCTGCCCACCTGCGCCAGCTACCGGGTGCTGGGCACGGAGATGGATTCGCCACGGGGTCGCATCCATGCCCTCAAGGCGATCGCCGCCGGTGAGCTGGCCATGGATGCCACGGTGGCCCAGCACTTTGACAGCTGCCTTGGCTGCTTCGCCTGCGTCACGGCCTGCCCTTCGGGGGTGCGTTACGACCAGCTGATCGAGGCCACCCGCCCCCAGCTCAACGCCCCGGAACTGCGCACGCCGGCCCAGCGGGCCTTCCGGCGCCTGCTGTTCGGGGTGCTGCCCTATCCGCAGCGGTTAAGGGCCCTGCTAGCACCCCTGCGGGCCTACGCCGGCACGCCGCTGCAGGGCCTGGCCCGTCGCAGTGGGCTCACCCGGCTGTTCGGCCCCCAGGTCGAGGCGATGGAGCGGCTGCTGCCGCCGCTGGCCCCCGAGGCATTCCGGGATCCCTTCCCGCTGGTGGTGCCGGCGGTGGGCGAGAAGCGGGCGCGGGTGGGGTTGCTTCTGGGCTGCGTGCAGCGGCTGTTCGACCCCCAGGTGAATGTTGCGGCCGTTGCGGTGCTGAGCGCCAACGGCGTGGAGGTGGTGATCCCGCCCCAGCAGGGCTGCTGCGGCGCCGTGACCCACCACCAGGGGGAGCTGGCCCAGACGCGCCAGCTGGCGGCAGCGGTGATCGACAGCTTCGCGGCGGTGGTGGGACCGGGCCGCCCGGCAGGCGAGGAGCCTCTGGATGCGGTGCTGGTGGCGGCCTCCGGCTGCGGCCACACCCTCAAGCATTACGACGACATCCTGGCTGCAGATCCCGCGTGGGCCGAGCGGGGCAGCGCCTTCGCCGCCCAGGTGCTGGATGTGCACCAGTTTCTGCAGCGTCTGGGGCTGAGTGAGGCCTTCACCGCCCGGCTGGCACCCCTGAACCACGCCGACGGCTGCCCGGCCACAGCGGAGCGACCGCTGGCGGTGGCTTATCACGACGCCTGCCACATGCTGCACGGCCAGGGCATCAGCGCCGAACCGCGCGCCCTGCTGCGCCGCATCCCCCACCTGGTGCTGCGCGAGGCAACCGAGGCAGGCGTGTGCTGCGGCAGCGCCGGCATCTACAACCTGGTGCAGCCCGAAGAGGCCGCCGAACTGGGCCGGATCAAAGCGACCGACCTCAGCGGCACCGATGCGGAGCTGGTGGCCAGCGCCAACATCGGTTGCAGCCTGCAGATCCGCCGCCACCTGGAGGAGGGGGGCCACCCCCAGGCGGTGCTGCACCCCTTGCAACTGATGGAGCGCAGCTGGCAGGCCGGGGGCGGCGGCGGATGAGCCGCGACGCCCCCACCCTGGCGGTGCTGATCGATTCCGACAACGCCCAGGCGGCGGTGATCAGCGACCTGCTGGCGGAGGTGGCCCAGGTGGGTACCGCCACCGTGAAGCGGGCCTACGGCGACTGGACCACACCCCAACTGGGCAGTTGGAAGGACGTGCTCAACGTGCACGCGATCGTGCCGGTGCAGCAGTTCAGCTACACCACCGGCAAAAACGCCACCGATTCGGCCCTGATCATCGACGCCATGGATCTCCTGCATGGCGGCCGGGTGGATGGCTTCTGCCTGGTGTCGTCGGACAGCGACTTCACCCGCCTGGCCACCCGCATCCGCGAGCAGGGACTGCTGGTGATCGGCTTCGGCGAGCGCAAGACGCCGAAGGCCTTCGTGGCCGCCTGCGACCGCTTTCTCTATACCGATATCCTCAAGCGCGGCAGCAGCGCCGACGGCCGGGGTGGCGACGTCAGCGCCCCGACGCTGCGGCCCTTCCTGTGCGACGCGATCACGGCCGTGACCCAGGACGACGGCTGGGCGCCGCTGGGGATGGTGGGCAGCCTGCTACAGAAAAACGACCCCTCCTTCGATGCCCGCAACTACGGCTTCCGCAAACTGAGTGAACTGGTCAAAGGCCAGCCCTACCTGAGCGTGAAAGAGGTGCCGATGAGCCCAGGCAGCCAGCAGATGCACCTGTTCGTGCAACTGCGTGGGAGCTGAACATGGCGGCAACTCGGCATAATGGATGACAGCGTCCTCCTGGTTCAGAGCACAGGGTCTCCCTGACAGAAGCCAGCGATTCGTCAACCTGAAAGTCCGGGCTTTTGCTTCACCACTAGCGAGGATGGGCCGATGGATCTGATCTCTAGCGTTGGCAGCAATTCACCAAGCCAGGCGATTGATCAATGCGAATGATCAAAGCGCGGCGGTCTTCCCTAAGCCCTCGGCACCACAAGATCTAGATCTCTGGGGACTTCAACCTCTATCGCGAATATGCATGGCACAACGACAAAGGGCGTGTTCAGGGCACAGAACCAATAATAAAGCGCTTCCATCGCAGCTGAGCGCATGGCAAAAGCGAAAACATGCATCTTGACCCTTCGAGCCACATAAAAAACCCAGAGATACAGCTTTCTTTGA
>JBIKUY010000066.1:0-7874 GCA_044347355.1 Prochlorococcaceae cyanobacterium
CAATGGCCAACCAAGCCAACTCCAGCGCCGCCGCCGTGGCCAGGGGTGGCTACATCCTCGAGGACAGCGACGGCAACCCCGACCTGATCCTGATCGGCACCGGCACCGAGCTGGAGCTGTGCACCAAGGCCGCGGCCCAACTGCGGGCCGACGGCAAGAACGTACGGGTGGTGTCAATGCCCTGTGTGGAGCTGTTCGAGGAGCAGGACGCCGCCTACCGCGAGAGCGTGCTGCCGGCCGCCTGCCGCAAGCGCCTGGTGGTGGAGGCCTCCAGCAGCTTCGGCTGGCACAAGTACACCGGCTTCGAAGGCGACAGCGTGTCGATCGACCGCTTCGGCGCCTCCGCCCCCGGCCCGGTGTGCATGCAGGAGTTCGGCTTCACCGTCGAGAACGTGGTGACCAAGGCCCAGGCCTTGGGCTGATCCGGCCCGCCGGCTGCTCAGCAGCGGCGCCCCACTCCAGCGGCAAAGAAAGCAAAGCCCCACCATCGCGTGGGGCTTTTTTGTGGCTGGCCTGGGCATCGGCCGCGCACTTGGTGGCGCCAACCCTCGGACCTGTGATTGCAACCAGCTCTCTCAGCCGACCTCAACTGGGCGATTGCGATTCCAAGCGAGCTTGTTGCAACGGATGTGGCGAAAAGCCTGAATCCGCCCCGAAGCCGAACTCTTGAATCGCAAAAGGCAATGCCGATATATCAAGTTCTCGCCTGCTATACAAGCCTTGAACAGTGAAATCTATATGGGTGAAGCGGCTGCGCCACCTATCACGGGCTACAATAAATCTGCTTCAACAGGTCAAGAACGCCAAAACCATTCCATGGTCATTAACAAACGAATGATGAGACTCCTGTCGAGATCAATCGGCTTTCAGCTCTCTCAAGAAACCCGAGCTCCTGCGAGCTTCTTTCGATGATTGACTCGCCGTGTCATCCTCGTAGACAAGAATGAATCTTGGCATCTCCGTGCCCTTGGGAGACCCATTGTCAGGGAGGGTACATCCGCCAGATGTCGATACATTGATCCTTGATTTTATTCGTCAGCACAGGCCAGCCAAGCTCTCTGGCGCCAGATCCCTGGACATCGGCTGCGGCGACCAATCACGTAGGCATTTTGATATCTGCGCAGTCCATCGCGCAACTTCCCCATGGGCTCCGCCCGCTCCCTTTTCCCTTTTGCTCCGAGCCCGGCAGGGAACCCTTCTCCCGGGTGTATGGCTTCACGGGCACGTTCACCCTGGTGGACCATGTGCGGTGCAACAGCAACCTGTTGACCCTGATGGAACGCGGCTGAAAGCTGCCGAGGAATCAGCGGACCTGCAGGGCGACCCGGAAGGCCCCAGAGTCCAGCAGTGGGGTGTTGTGGTGCAGAGCAGGGTCCACCACCAGCTCAGCCACGCCAGGGGGGAAGGCACGGTGCAGGGCCTCGGCATGGCGCCTGGGCACCACCACATCCCGGGCAGCCGCCACGATCGTGGTGGGGGCCCGCACCCGCGGCGCCTCGGCCGCCGCGTCCCAGCGATCCCGCAGCAGCAGGTCCACCGGCAACCAGGGCATGGCGCCCCGGGCCACCGCCGCCAGGCTGTCGAAAGGCACCAGCAGCACTAGCCGCTGCACCGGCTGAGTGGCGGCCAGGTGCACCGCCGGCCCGGTGCCGAGGCTGCGGCCCACCACGCTTACTTCCCGGTGGCGCTGGGCCACATAGGCATGGAGGGCCTGGGCATCAGCACGCAGGGCTGCTTCGCTGGGCCGCCCCTCGCTACCGCCGTAGCCGCGGTAGAGGAGCAGGTAGAGAGCCGTGTCCGGCACCAGGACGGCCAGCTGGGTCCGGGTGAGCGACACATCCTCGGCGTTGCCGCCGAAGTAGATCAGGGCCCGAGGCCCCGCATGGGGATGATGGGCGACGAGAACCCGCGTGCCCGCCACCTGCAGTTCCAGCTGGCCGCTGGGATCTGCGGCGGGCCGCGGGTGGTAGATGAACGAGCGCTGGGTGAGCGCCATCACCGCGCAGACGGCGCCATAGCCCAGGGCCAGGAGGAACAGCCAACCGAGCCAGCGCAGCATCGGCATCAGCGGTCCCGGGCCGAATCAGCGACCCAGAACCGCATCAGCTCACACCGCCGCGGCCTGCTGAGTGGCCTGCTGACCGGCCTGCTGCTGTTCCAGCACGGCGGCGAGCCCCTCCAGATCCTTGTCAGTGATCTTGGTCTGCATCGGGCAGTGCTTGGGCCCACACATCGAGCAGAACTCGGCCTGCTTGTAGATGTCAGCGGGCAGGGTTTCGTCGTGATACTCGCGGGCCCGCTCCGGATCCAGGGAGAGATCGAACTGCTTGTTCCAGTCGAAGGCATAGCGGGCTCGGCTGAGTTCGTCGTCGCGATCGCGCGCACCCGGGCGGTGGCGGGCGATGTCGGCGGCGTGGGCGGCGATCTTGTAAGCGATCAGCCCCTCACGCACATCCTCCGCATTGGGCAGGCCCAGATGCTCCTTCGGGGTCACGTAGCAGAGCATCGCCGTGCCGTGCCAGCCCGCCAGGGCGGCACCGATGGCGCTGGTGATGTGGTCGTAGCCGGGGGCGATGTCGGTGACCAGTGGACCGAGCACATAGAAGGGCGCCTCGCTGCACTCCTCCATCTGCTTTTTCACGTTGAACTCGATCTGGTCCATCGGCACATGGCCCGGACCCTCCACCATCACCTGCACGTCGTGCTCCCAGGCCCGGCGGGTGAGCTGGCCGAGGGTCTTCAATTCCGCCAGCTGGGCGGCATCGGAGGCATCGTGCTGGCAGCCCGGCCGCAGCGAATCCCCCAGGGAGAAGCTGCAGTCGTAGCGCTTGAAGATCTCGATGATGTCGTCGAAGCGGGTGTAGAGCGGGTTCTGCTTGTGGTGGTAGAGCATCCACTGGGCCAGGATGCCGCCGCCACGGCTCACGATGCCGGTGAGGCGGCCCTTCACCAACGGCAGGTGCTCGATCAGCAGGCCGGCGTGGATGGTCTGGTAGTCCACCCCCTGCTGGCAGTGCTTCTCGATGATGTGCAGGAAATCATCGGCGTCGAGCTTTTCGATCGAGCCGTGCACGCTCTCCAGGGCCTGATACACCGGCACCGTGCCGATCGGCACGGTGGAGGCGTTGATGATCGCCGTGCGCACCTCATCGAGGTTGACGCCGCCGGTGGAGAGGTCCATCACCGTGTCGGCGCCGTATTTCACCGCCAGCCGCAGTTTCGCCACCTCCTCCTCGAGATCGGAGGCGTTGGGGGAGGCGCCGATGTTGGCGTTCACCTTGCAGCGGCTGGCGATGCCGATCGCCATCGGCTCCAGGTTGGTGTGGTTGATGTTGGCGGGGATGATCATCCGGCCCCGGGCCACCTCCTCCATCACCAGCGATTCCGGCAGGTTCTCCCGCTTCGCCACATGGGCCATTTCTTCCGTCACCACCCCCTGGCGGGCGTAGTGCATCTGGCTCACATTGGCTTGGCCGCGACGCTTCTCGATCCAGGCGCTGCGCATGACGGATGGGGGCAAGGGACGGAATGGCCGTGGAGGGGTTCCAGTTCCGGATGCCGAGATCGCAGACGCACACCATGGCGGCGGCTGGCTCACTTCCCTGCGCCGGCATGACCCGGATCAGGTGCGGAGGGTGTGATCTCAGCCCAGCACTGCCTGAAGCAGCCGGGCACCCCTAGTGTCCTTTGCAACCTAGCAACGGCCGCCCGCACCTCGCCTAGCTCTGCAGGCCGTTCAAGGCCGCCGCCACCACCCGGTGGTCGGGATCGGCCTGCAACCGCTGGAGGAGCGCCCGGGCTTGCTGGGCTTCAGCACTGTCGCCGCCTTGGTACACCAACCGACCCAGGATCTCGGCGCCACCCACCCGCACGGTGCCATCAGAGGCGCCGATCGCCAGGCTGGCAAGCTCCAGCAGCTTGGCCGCCTCAGCTTCGGGGTGCTCGGCCACTGCCGAGAGCACGCTGCAGCGCAGCAGCCACTGGTCGTCCCGACGGAAGGCAGCCAGCAGGAGCGGCCAAGCCTGTTCGAGACCATGGCTCACAAGAGCATTGGCCGCTTCGGCCCGCACGTTGGCATCGGGGTCATGCTCCAAGGCCCCTACCAGGGCCTGTCGGCCGGCCGGGTTGCACTTCACCCCCAGCCCGGCGCAGCTGAGCGAGCGCACCAGAAACGCCTCCTGCTCCAGCCCCAGCAGCAGGAGCGGCACCGCCGCCGCCACCGGCACCTCCCGCAGGGCGGCGAGGGCGGGCATCGAACGGCTGGGATCGCCGCAGCAGATGGCAGCGCGCAGCTGCTCAAGATCGGGCGAAGTCAATTGGGGAACCTCTGGGGGATCCAGCCTGGCTCAGGAGCCGCCCCCCGGGGGGCCGCCTTGGCGCAGGGCCTGCAGCAGCGACCGCCGGTGCCGGCGCCGGCTCACCTGGCTGGAGGTGGCAAGGCCGATGCCGATGGCCAGCGCCGGCAGGGCCAGAATCCGCTCCCGGCCATGCCGCTGGAGCATCAGGAGCAGGGCCAGCAGGATCAGTAGCGGCGCCGACAGCGCCAGCAGCACCTCCAGCAGCGACCGGCGGCGGGTCTCAGATGGGCTCATCGGCCCACACGGACGGTCTCAGCCTGCTGCGCCATCCAGCGCAGCAGGCTGAGACTCAGCACTCGCACGCCCACCGCCAGGGAGCCCTCGTCGGGGGCGAAGGTGTTGCTGTGCAGAGGTGTGCAGCCCTTGGGTCCAGCCACCCCCAGCCGGAACATCGTGCAGCGGATGCCCTCGCTCAGCTCGGCGAAGTCCTCGGCGCCCAGGGAGGGCTGCTCCAGCCACTGCACCTGCCCCAGACCCAGCAGATCAACCGCCGCCGCCGCCACCAGTTCGGTGAGTTCGGGGTCGTTGTGCACCGGTGGTGAGATGCAGCGATAGCGCACCCGGGCCTCACCGCCATGGCTCCTGCAGAGGGCCTGCACGGTGTCCTCAATCCAGGCCGGCAGGCGATCATGCAGCTCCAGATCCAGGCAGCGCACCGTGCCCAGCAGGCGCACGTGGTCGGCGATCACGTTGAAGGCCCTGCCTCCCTCGATCCTCCCGAAGCTCACTACCACTGGATGCAGGGCATCGAGACGGCGGCTGATCGCCTCCTGCAGGCCGCTCACCACCCGCGCTGCAATCCAGATCGCGTCAGTGCTCTGGTGGGGACGGGCGCCGTGGCCGCTCTCGCCCAGCACCTCGATCTCCAGCTCCCCCGCCGCCGCCGTGAGGCTGCCGCTGCGCACCCCCACCGAGCCCACCGGAATCGAGGGGAATACATGCACACCGAACAGGGCCTCGAGGCCCTCGGTGGCCCCATCGGCCTTCATCCAGGCAGCACCCTCAGCCGTCTCCTCGGCGGGCTGGAACAGCAACCGCACCCGGGCCCGCAACAGGTCGGGCCGCCGCTCGGCCAGGCCAGCCAGCACCCCGGCCACTCCCAGGCCAACGCTGGTGTGCAGATCGTGACCGCAGGCATGCATCAGCCCCTGCACCGTGGAAGCAAAGTCCAGGCCCGTGCGCTCCTCCACCGGCAACGCGTCCATGTCCACCCTTAGGCCCACCAGCGGTGAAGGCTGGCCGCCCTCCAGGCGGCGGGGGCCCAGTTCCGCCACCACCCCGGTGCGACCCACTCCCTCGCGCACCTCCCAGCCCCAGCGGCGCAGTTCGCCGGCCACCAGGGCGGCGGTCTGCTGCTCGTGGCCGCTCAGTTCGGGATGACGGTGCAGATGGCGGCGCAGCTGGATCAGCTCGGGCAGCAGTGCGGCCAGATCCCCCTCTAGCCCCAGCTCCCGCCAGCAGAGCCAGGAACCGGGCGTTACGCCAGTGGCAGAGGTGGCGGCTCCGGGGAGGGGCGGTGGTGGTGGGAAAAGCATCGAAAGGCCGAAAACCTGGGGCGGTAGAGCCTCAATTGAGGGCGAGGAATTGCTGGAGCGCCGCCACCGCTGCCGGCGGCCAGCGCCGCACAGTTAGCAGCCATTCTGGGTCGCGGTAGCGAGGATCGAGGCCGGAAGCCGCCACCCAGTGGCTCTCCGCTTCGCCACGGCCGCCCCTCTGCCAGAGCAGGGCCGTCAAGCCGGCACGGGCATCGGCGAACAGGGGATAGCGGCGGATGATCGAGCGGAGCTGCTGTTCGGCTGTGTCCAGATCACCCAGTTGGAAGGCGGCCATGGCTTCACTGGCGCGGGCCATGGCGAAGCCCGGGCGGGCCAGCGAGGCGGCGGCATAGTTTGCGCGGGCGGCGGCCCAGTCGCCCTGGGAGCCCTGCACATTGCCCAGGTTGTACAGCGCCGAGGCCTGCACGTCACTGCCCTGATCGTGCTCCAGGATCCAGCGGTAGTCGGCCGCCGCCGCCGTCCAACGGGCCAGGGCCTCCTCAGCGGTGCCGCGGTTGAGGTGGGGGTCGCTGCTGGCCGGCTCCAGCTCCAGGGCCCGGTCCTGGTCGGCGATGGCGGCCAGGGGATCGCCGAGGGCGAGCTGAACATTGCCGCGGTTGCTCCAGGCCGCCGCATCCCCGGGCGCCAGCTCCAGCACCTGATCCCAGAGGGGCAGGGCCTCACTGAAGCGGCCGTCGCGGCTGGCCTGCAGCGCCTGGTCGAACAGCTGGGGCAGAGCGGGCCCAGCTACCGCCGCCGCAGGTTGCACCAGCAGGAGCAAGGCCGCCAGCAGCAGGGCAGGGAGCTGCCGCAGCCAGCGCTTCCCCCTCATGGCCTCGTCTCCGCCAGGTGGGCGCGGCCCGCCTCTGTGAGCAGCCGGCCCCGGGGTGTGCGCTGCAGCAGCCCCTGCTGCAACAGGTAGGGCTCCACCACCGTCTCCAGGGTGGCCGGGTCCTCTCCCAGCCCGGCGGCCAGCGTCTCCAGACCCACCGGCCCGCCGCCGTAGCTCTCAAGCATCAGCGCCAGCAACCGCCGGTCGTGGGCATCAAGGCCGCGGCCATCCACCCGGTGCAAGCTCAGGGCCTGCTCCACCAGGGCGGCGCCGATCCGCCCCTCTCCATTCACGCTGGCCACGTCCCGCACCCGGCGCAGGAGGCGGTTGGCTATTCGCGGGGTGCCCCGGCAGCGGCGGGCCACCTCCAGGGCCGCTGCCCCATCCAGGTCGATCGCCAGCAGCCCGGCCGCCCGCCGTACGATCGCCTGAAGGTCGACGAGGCTGTAGAACTCCAGCCGTTGGATCAGGCCAAAGCGATCCCGCAGGGGCGAGCTGAGCGCCCCTGCCCGGGTGGTGGCGCCCACCAGGGTGAACGGCGCCAGGGACAGGCTGCGGCAGCGGGCGGTGCTGCCCTTGCCAACGGTGAGGTCGAGGCGGAAGTCCTCCATCGCCGGGTAAAGCAGCTCCTCTGCCACCCTGTTGAGGCGGTGGATCTCGTCGATGAACAGCAGCTCCCGCGGCTGCAGGTTCACCAGCAGGCCCACGATGTCTCGCGGGCGCTCCAGGGCGGGTGCGCTAGCGATGCGACAGCGCACGCCGAGCTCCTCCGCCAGCACCAGCGCCATCGTGGTCTTGCCCAGGCCCGGCGGGCCGTAGAGGAGCACGTGGTCGAGGGCCTCCTGGCGGCTGCGGGTGGCCTCGACTGCGATCGCCAGCACCTGCTTCAGTTCGCTCTGCCCGATGTAGTCGGCCAGGCGCCGCGGCCGCAGCGTATCGGCGCGGCCCGGCTCGGGATCATCGCCTGCGGCGCCTGGCTGCACCAGGCGCTCCGACCCCGGGCGGAGGCTCGCGCCAGAAGCATTTGTGGTGACCCTGGCCTCCGGCCCCCTGCGGCCATCCGCTGCAGCCGGTCCCGAGGAGACAATCGCCATGGGTTGAGGCGCCATGGGTGGAGGGTACCGGCCCCTGCCTAGGGTCGGGGAGACG